>NZ_JBFRPK010000070.1:4532-18317 GCF_041471965.1 Vibrio sp. 10N.261.51.A3 | reverse complement strand
TTTGTGTATAAGAGACAGGCCAGTTGGCTGCCTTTTTATTTATTCAGATCTGTTCAACGAGCGAGATTAGAGCAGATGCTTTTCTAGGTAGTGAGCAACGGCATCGTCTGCGTTACTGCCAATCACTTCATTGTCAGGTAGTGCTTTCATCACTTTCTCATGTGATGTACCCATGATTAGACCTTTACCTGCCATAGCCAGCATTTCAGCGTCGTTCATGCCATCACCAAAGGCAACACAGTTATCCAGAGTCAGGTTTAGTGATTTTGCAACAGCGTCTAGAGCGTGGCCTTTAGAGACTTCAGCTGCCATCACTTCCAGACACCAAGGTGTAGAGAAGGCGATGTTCAGTTTGTCGCCAAAAGCATCTCTTAGCTTTTGTTCAAACGTGACGAGATATTCGTGGTCTTGTTCTGGATGTGTGAAGAAGACTTTCGCGATGCCTTCGCTTGGTGCGTTTTCAGCTTCAAAGCGCTTGTAGCTAAAGCCAGACTCACTGTGGAATTTAGCCAACATTTCATCTTCACGGTCTAGTAACCAATCTTCATTCTGGTACATGTGAATAAAGAGGTTTGGATCTTGGCGCACAATATCAATAACTGGCTGAACGAGTTCCTGAGGTACGTTCTGGCTATACATCAGTTGATCGTTTTGGTCATGCACGCGTGCACCGTTTGAAGTGATCATGTACGCCGGAATACCTGCTATCTGACGAATACCCGCCACATCGACGTGGTGACGACCCGTAGCGAAGATGAAGGTATAACCTTGGTCGTGTAATTTCTTAAGCGTTAGCTTGGTAAAGTCGCTTAGCTGATGGTTGGGAGCCAAAAGCGTACCATCTAAATCAGAAGCAACAATTTTCACGGAATCTTTTAGTGCAGGAATACTCATTTAACCCTCATTGCAAAATGCTTAACCAATATTGACGCTAGCCAGCGCTAGAATCGTTTTAACTACAATATCTCTAGGTAGAAATTGTATGCCAAATTCATGCAAGAAAAGAGGGCAAAGCTCACTTACTTCTCTTCCTCTTTAGCGCTTATTTTCTTGGTAGGTTGCTTAGCCTATTAGCTCTAGGCGAAAAACTGATTGATCGCATCCAGTGTTTGATTGCGATATTCATCCTGCTCAAACAACACCTCATGCCTAGAACCCTCAATCAACTTAAACTGACAATCAGAGTTGGTTTTCTTCAGCTTAGAGATGAACTTTACTTGAGCACTGTTACTGACAATCTTTTCATCCCCAGCTTGAATCAATAGCAGAGGGATCTTGATTTGACGAGTTTGTTGAATTGCTTGCTTGGCGGCCATTAACCCTTGCCATACCCAACGCGTGCTTGGTCCACCCACCTGCAAAGATGGAGACTCGTCATATAAGCGACGGAACCACTGATAGCGAACCTTACTGTGGCTCAGTAAGTTGTTTTCAAAAGGCTTCGAATAATATGCTTGCTGGCCCGGCGCGTAAGTTGGCTTGGCATAAAAAGCGGTAAGCACTTGTCCAACGATCATCGCGATAGGTTTCAGGTACCACTCGGTATTGATACCAAACATCGGAGCGCACAGAGTCACCTTATCAAACGGGTGGTCTGGATGGGTTTGTAGGTAGCGAGTGGCTATGGTGCTGCCCATTGAGTGTGCGAGCAGGTAGCGATTGGAATACTTACTGAGATCAAAACTGGCAATGACGTCAGACATGTCAGATGCATAATCATCAAACTCATGAATGTGACCAATGTCAGAGTCTGTTACCATACGTTCAGACTGGCCTTGACCTTGGTGGTCAAATGAATAAACGTCATAGCCTTGTTGATAAAAATCATAAAAGATTTCTTGGTATTTTTGGCAGCATTCGATACGGCCATTTGAAATCACAATAGCTTTGCTGTGCTTTTCTGAGGTGAGGCTGCACCAGTACAGTTTCTTTTTACCAGACGATGTTAAAAACCCCTCTTTTCTTTGTTGCCAAAGAGCGTTGATCGGGTGTTTAATCGCATGATCGAACTGAGGTTCTTGAGTGTAAGGGAAGGTGGCTTCGCTGTGGTTTTCCATGGGAAATTACCTGAACTGATGCGTGTGAGAGCTTTATTGCTACTAATGTTGTTAGATTAAAGAACTAGTAAGGAAATGCAAATGGATACTCATGTTTGGCTTGCTTATGTTGTCACAGCGATTTTGTTTAGCTTGGCTCCGGGCTCGGGTACCGTTAACTCCATCAGTAATGGGCTTAGCTATGGCACTAAAAAGTCACTCGCATCAATTGTTGGCTTACAGCTTGGTCTTGCGTTTCACATTATGCTGGTGGGCGCGGGTATCGGTGCACTCGTTGCTAAGTCTGCGTTGGCGTTCACCATCATTAAGTGGGTCGGCGTGGTGTACTTACTTTGGTTAGGTATTCAAAAGTGGCGTGATAGCTCGAGCCTAGTAGCATCTGAAGAAAGCTCTACTCTGTCGAGTGGCAAACTGCTGAGAAACGCTGTGCTTATCAACCTAACTAACCCGAAATCAATCGTGTTTTTGGTGGCTTTGTTTCCTCAGTTTATTGACCCTACACAACCTCAAGCACCTCAGTTATTAGTGCTAGGTGTGACGACAGTATTCATTGATAGCGTTGTTATGTTGGGTTACACCTCATTAGCGTCACAAATGGGACGTTTTATTCGCTCTGATCGCATAATGGGTAAGATAAATAAAATATTTGGTGGTATGTTCATGGGCTGCGGTGCTTTGCTAGCTGCCGCGAAAGCTTAGATTAAGCGACTGAGTTATAGTTAAACCAATCAGAGTTATCAAGAAATGACCGCTACATACGTTGCTCGACAACCTATCTTAAATCGCAAGAGGAATACACTCGGCTATGAGTTGTTATTTCGCGATGGAGAAAAGAATGCGTACCCAGCGCATATTGAGTCTAATCGAGCAACGTATCGTCTGATTGTTGAGAACTTCTTGTCTGTTGGTCTTAACCCTTCTATTCCATCTTCACGCTGCTTTATCAACTTCCCTTATCAAAGTTTGATTCGTCGACTGCCCTTAAGTTTGCCGAAAGATAAGGTGGTGGTAGAGATTCTGGAAACCTGTAAACCAACAGATGAATTGTTGGAAGCGGTTAAAGACCTTTACCAAGCGGGTTACATGATTGCCCTAGATGATTTTACTTCGACCCCAGAATGGGAACGTTTCCTTAAATACACGCATATCGTAAAGCTCGATATTATGCAGATGGGTTTGGATGAAGCGTGTGATTTGGTTAGGGCGCATCAAGGGAAAAAGTTTAGCTTTTTGGCGGAGCGCGTTGAGACCGAACAAGAATTCCAGCAAGCCAAAGAGGCTGGCTTTAAGTTTTTCCAAGGTTACTTTTTCAATAAACCGGAAATCATCAAGAGTAAATACATTAGCCCTGAGCAAGTGATTGCTATGGAGCTGTTTCAAGAAGTGTGTAAGCCCGATGTGGACTTTCAACGGGTGGAGAGCATTGTCGCGAAAGATGTGGCGCTCTCATATAAGCTGCTGCGTTTTGTGAATACTATGTCGCCGCGCCTTGAAGTGACCATCTCTTCTTCTCGTCAGGCTTTGGTGTATCTAGGTCAAGAGAAACTGAAAATGTTTGTGTCGTTAGCCGTCGCCTCTTATGTCTCTGATAAAAAGCCGAAAGAGCTGTATGGATTGTCCCTACAGCGTGCTCAGTTTTGTCAGCGTATGTCTCGCTATCAGGCATTTGAAGGGTATAGAGAACAGGCCTTTATGATTGGCTTATTCTCCTTGTTGGGTGCTCTGTTGGACTTGTCGTTAGAGAACTTAGTCGAGCAGTTGCCGCTGTGTAAAAGTATCAAGGTTGCTCTATTACGTAGGGAAGGGCCTTACGGTACCTTGCTCGCACTTGAAGAGAGCTTTGAGCATGCCGATTGGCAACAGATTGATGAGCACTGCGCCGATTTAGGATTAAGCGTGGATCAGGTTAAAACGGAGCTTACTGAAGCGCGCCGTTGGAGCCATACCGTGACCAACAAGCTCTGATATTTCTTCGTTAAACTTTTATGACAATTGAAACGCACGCCTTGACGTGCGTTTTTTTATATCTAAGATATGTGCATATCCATATATGAGTATGTTTTTATGCTTCCTCACCAATTTTTTAAATTACTGTCCGATGAAACGCGAGTGCGTTGCTTAATGTTGATAGTTCGCAATGAGTGCTTATCGGTTGGTGAGTTGACTCAGGCATTGCAAGAAAGTCAGCCAAAGGTTTCACGCCATCTTGCGCAGCTGCGTTCAAACGGTGTTTTGACTGATGTTCGCCAGGGGCAGTGGGTGTTTTACCGCCTGTCACAAGATTTACCAGGTTGGATGCTAAAGTTAATTGACGACCTTATTGCATCGAACTGTTTGAAAACTGAATACCAGCAAGATATTGAGCGCTTAGAGTCGATGAACTCACGCCCAGTATGTTGCGTTTAAATACATTAAAACTTAATGCCGAAATAGTTGGAGTTGCAGCTAGGCGACAAGTGAACTTATCCCTATGAGCATAGTGGCTCTATGTAATTAGGGCGGCCGGCGCTCCGGTAAGTGAACGTAGTCAACAACGCTGCGGCTTCAAATATGAAGGCAATTAACTGAGAGAACAGAAAATGACAGTCAAAGTAGGTATTAATGGTTTTGGTCGTATCGGCCGTCTAGCACTTCGCGCAGCATTCGATTGGGATGAGCTAGAATTTGTTCAAATTAACGATGTTGCTGGCGACACAACAACACTGGCCCACCTTCTAGAATTTGATTCAGTTCAAGGTCGCTTTCACCACGAAGTAACTGCAGAAGGCGATGAGATGATCATTAATGGCCAGCGCATCAAGACCACACAAGAGCGCGACATCGATGGGATCGACTGGTCTGGTTGTGATGTGGTTATCGAAGCGACAGGTGTTCACCGTAAGACCTCTTTCCTAAACAAATACCTAGAGCAGGGCGTGAAACGTGTTGTGGTATCGGCGCCAGTGAAAGAAGAAGGCATCGCAAACATCGTTGTTGGTGTGAATGACAATATCTTCGACCCTGCGGTACACAAAATCGTAACGGCAGCGTCTTGTACAACCAACTGTATCGCGCCAGTGGTTAAGGTGATCAACGAGAAGCTTGGTATCGAGAACGCAGCCTTCACCACTATTCACGATTTAACTAACACGCAAACTATTCTTGATGCGCCGCACAAAGACTTACGCCGCGCACGTGCATGTGGCATGAGTCTTATCCCAACAACGACGGGCAGCGCCAAAGCGATTGTTGAGATCTTCCCTGAGCTAGAAAACCGCATCAACGGCCACGCAGTTCGTGTACCGCTAGCGAACGCTTCTCTGACAGACATCATCTTCGAAGTGAAGCAAGACACCACGGCAGAAGAAGTTAACGCGATGCTGAAAGAAGCGTCTCAGAATGAACTAAAAGGTATTCTTGGCTTTGAAGAGCGTCCACTGGTTTCTATCGATTACAAAGGCGACCAACGCTCAACAATCGTGGATGCACTATCAACGATGTTGGTCGGTAAGCGCATGGTTAAGATCTACGCTTGGTACGACAATGAGATGGGTTACGCAACACGTACCGCTGAGCTTGTTCGTACCGTTGGCCTTGCTTAATAAGAATCTGGAGAAGATATAATGATACATCCAACATGGCAACTAGACCTAGAGCAAGGTGCGCTAGTGCTTACTCCGTGCCCAGGCACAAAAGAAGCAACGCTTGATGCATCACTGGCTCAGCTAAAAGAGCAAGGCGTTGAAGCTATCGTGACAGCACTTGATGACCATGAGCTTGCAAGCAAAGACGTGGCGGCACTTGGTGAAAAAACACGTGCGTTAGGTATGCAATGGTTCCAGATCGAAATTGAAGACGACTGTGCACCGGGTGCTGGTTTTGCTGCGAAGTGGCAAGCAGCTAGCCCTGAGCTACATAACATCGTCGATAACGGCGGCAAGGTTGCAATGCATTGTATGGGCGGCTCTGGTCGCACTGGTTTGTTCGCAGCTCACCTACTGTTAGAAAAAGGCTGGGATTTGAGCAAGGTAGTTCAAGAGGTGCAGGCACTGCGTCCAGGTGCCTTCACTAAACCTATCCAGGTTGAATACATTAATGGCGTAGCGAATAGCTAATAGTCATCAGTGTTAGACAGGGAGCTTTTGGTATCTGGAGTGTTGAACTTATCATGATCCAAAAGCTCTTTTTGTTTAGATTGCAGAGATAGCGTTATGTTTTCAAATCTAAGTAAGAGCGTTCGCCAATACATGTTGGTGACTTTTAACTACTGGAACTTCACCATTACTGATGGTGCACTTCGCATGTTGGTGGTTCTGTATTTTTACGACCTTGGCTACAGTTCGTTAGAAATCGCCTCACTGTTCCTTTTCTATGAATTCTTTGGTGTGGTGACTAACCTAATCGGTGGCTGGTTAGGGGCGCGTCTTGGCCT
This sequence comes from Vibrio sp. 10N.261.51.A3, assembly GCF_041471965.1. NCBI lineage: Bacteria > Pseudomonadati > Pseudomonadota > Gammaproteobacteria > Vibrionales > Vibrionaceae > Vibrio > Vibrio sp. 10N.261.51.A3. The sequence continues at coordinate 11,849 of NZ_JBFRPK010000070.1, read as the reverse complement.
CAATAAGACCATGAACATTGGGTTAGGCATGCAAGTCGTCGCCTTGGGTATGCTCGCGGTGCCAACGGCAATGCTGACCATTCCTTGGGTCATGGCGGCGCAAGCCTTGTCTGGTATCGCTAAAGACCTCAATAAGATGAGTGCCAAGAGCTCAATTAAGACTCTGGTTCCTGATGAACAACAAGGCGCGCTTTATAAGTGGATTGCGATTCTGACCGGATCTAAGAATGCGCTTAAAGGGGCAGGCTTCTTTATTGGTGGTTTACTGCTTTCAACGATTGGCTTCCAATACGCCGTGCTCGCGATGGCAGCCGTGTTGGCATTGGTCTTCGTTGGCAGTGTGTTGAGCTTAGAAGCGGACATGGGCAAAGCGAAAACCAAGCCTAAGTTCAAACAGATCTTCTCTAAGTCTGAATCCATCAACATCCTATCCGCAGCACGTATGTTCCTGTTTGGCGCTCGTGATGTGTGGTTTGTGATTGCTTTGCCGATTTACCTAGGCAGTGTGTTTGGTTGGGATCACTCATGGGTTGGCGGTTTCTTAGCTGCTTGGACTATCGCTTATGGCTTTGTACAGGGCATAGCGCCGAAGATTACTGGTAAAGCTCAAGGTAAGGTGCCAGATGGCCATGCCGCGCTGTTATGGGCTGGTGCGCTGGCTATAGTGACCGCTGCTATCGCTTATGCGGTACAGATTGGCTGGCAACCCGAGTTAGTTATTATCGGTGGCTTGATGGTGTTTGGTGTCATCTTTGCGGTGAACTCATCACTTCACTCATATTTGATTGTGAGTTATGCGAAAGGCGATGGCGTTTCTCTTGATGTCGGTTTCTACTACATGGCAAACGCGATGGGCCGTTTGATTGGCACGATATTGTCGGGCTTGGTATTCCAAATGGCAGGTTTGTCTGCGTGTCTGTGGGTTTCCTTCGCATTCTTGGCGATAACGACGGTGATCTCTCTGCGTTTACCGAAAGTGCCGCAAATTTCAGCGGCATAAGCTTCAGCCACATGAGCCTCATTTGTGAGAGCTCAAGTCGCAGAAGCTAGAGTCGTATGAGCTAAATTCGCGATAAGTATCTCCTTTAACACTAAGCTGACTTGGTATTTATTCCGGTCAGCTTTTTTATTGCTATAGTAGAATGATTGAATATTAATCAGGCATTTACATGAAGCAGCGAATTCTCTTTTTTGATTTAGCACGATGTGTCGCGGCCGTAGCGGTTATCGCGATTCATGTTTTGGCGCCTTATCGCAATGAGTTGGGCACTATTCCTTTCGGTGAATGGCTTACTGCCATTACGGTAAACGGTTTCAGCCGCTGGGCAGTACCTGTGTTCATTTTGATTACTGGCGCACTGATGCTCAGTGATCAGCGCCCGTTTGACGCCAAATACTACCTCAAGCGTCGTTTGGGCAAGGTACTGATACCTTTCATTGTCTGGTCGCTTTTCTATACCTATCTGTCGGGCTGGTCGGCAATGGGTTTTGATGCCGACGTCAGTTGGGACGTGTTGCTTAATAGCTACCATCATTACACCTATTACCACCTTGGTTTCTTCTATTACTTCATCCCACTCTATTTTGTGATTCCGTTCTTGCAGATCATGGTTAGAAAGTACGGTGATAGATCGGTCTATGCCTTTACGGCGGTATGGTTGTTCACAACATTGCTGTTCTTACTGAAAATCGATGGCCCTTGGAGTCACGAATTGTGGTTGTACACCGGTTACTTACCATTGGGTTACTTGCTCTATAAGATTGTGCCACTTAACAAGATGACCGTTGGCGTGAGTGTGTTACTGGGTGGGCTAGCGTTACTAACCACGGTTTACATGGTGGTTGATGCAAGCTTGGTAGCAGAAGAGTACACGGTAGGGCGCTGGCTATCTTACAAAACGTTGAATACCGTATTAGCCGCGAGCATGGTGTTCATGGTATGCCGTTACTATGGTGAAGGCCTGTCTGAGAAGAGTAACCAAGTGGTTGGCTTTATCAGTAAGCACAGCTTAGGTATTTACCTGCTGCACCCGATTTTCTTGTGGCCGATGAAAGAGTTTGGTTGGTACCAAGGACATCCGGCATGGGTTATTCCATTATGGATTGTGATCAGCGGAGCTGGCGCATTATGGATGAGCTGGTTGGTGTCTAAGTCAGAGAAAACGCGTTGGTTATTGCCTTAGCGGTGATTGCTAAGGCTTTCTGATGGATTGCTTAGGGACGACAGTTGAAGCGGCTGACGTTTAGCGCTTCAACGCAAAGTGTAAGAACTTATCGCCTTGGTAGGTTAAGGTTCCTTTGTCGCCAGGGTTAAGGGCGTGGAAATAGTGGATGCCGACTTGGAATTCTCGCTTCGGACCAACCACACCACGTTGAACGTAAATCCAGTACTCTTGATCTTCTTGGCCCGGTTCTGCGTCAGGAAGGTCGATCGATTGTTTGTCTAACACCGTGACATTCACTTTCTTCTCTGGCGCATTTTCACCTTGCGAGTGTTTTCGATAGAAACCAATAAATACCCAAGCCGCTAGAGCAGCGAGAGCAAAGATGGCAAAAAAGAGTGAATTAGGCATATAACCTCCATGTAGTCGTGATGGTTATTCTAGTCTTTCAGGCAATAGGGATATGTGTTTAAAGCCGTTATTCGTGAACTGTTGTAAGCCAAGCTGATTATTTTTCGGCAGACATCACATTTAATGGTCAGTTTGGGATAAAGCATTGTTATTTATTGTCTCTTTCTCTCGTAAATAACAGTGATTTTGTATAAGAATAGGGAAATGCTCGACTAGAATTATAGTGTGGAGTGGGAGGGCTAAGATGACCGATATTGAAAAAGTGGTGACAAGAACTCGCAATATAGAGAAATTATTGAGGCTTCAATATCATGCCGAAGGCGAAGGATTGCATGAGCTTGTAACAAGCTGTGAAGAAAGGCTACCGCACGATATGGTGAGCAAGCTGCGCTATATCGCAACGTGTCGTAATAAGGTAGTCAATGAACATGAGGCTAAGTTGGAAGACCAACATAAGTTCATCATGATGTGTAACGACTGTGAGAAGGAGCTGACTCCACGTAGTGGTCGTTTTATCTGGCGAGTTGCGATCTTACTGATGATGGCAATGACTTTAGCTGCCGCAGGTTTCTATTATGCGAACTGGGATGTGCTAACACTGCATCTGTTTTCGAAGTGAAAAAATTGAACAAAAAAAGGGACGCTCATGGCGTCCCTTTTTTTATCTGTAACTTGCTTAGTACATCATCGGTAGTGTCATTAGACCTACAACTACCGCGATCATTACAAGTCCTTGTCTTTGCGAAGATGAAATCATAACACTACTCCTAAATTTGGTTGTCTCTCGCTATGTTTTAAAGAATAGCACTACTTATGGCCTTAGATCAAGAATTACTTTCGAAAGCTTTAAAAGTAGTAGAAAACTATGAGTTTTTGGCTTGTTTGGCAGTGTTTAACTGTGTTTTATGGTGTGTTCTTAATTTGTTCGTTGTGATTTATGTTTGTTCTAATTTGATTTAACTTGTTGTTTTGTAATGGTTGTTTTGTGTAATTTATATTGTTAAAGGTTGTTAAACTGTATTAATAGAGGTTGGTGGTGGCTAGGTTGGTTTTGGTTGGTTTTTTAAGTTTTCGGCTTGGTTTTTGTGGCGATTTTTACCGGAGGCTTGAAATAACCTGACAAAACTGGGCGTTAAAAAAGAAAACTGGCTACTTTACAAGTCTAGGCTTGGTTGGCGTTTTTATTTTCCTATTAATCTTGAGTTTGTTTACTTAAGTTATTGTTATTATTTACTTTAAATGTGGTTATTTTAATTTTTTAAGTGTGGTATTTTACGGAATTAGGCCGGTTTTGGTGGGGTCGATAGGTTAGAATTGGCCAAAATTCAAGTATGGCGACTCTAATGCCAGTTTGAATGGGTTTTATGATGATTCGTTCTAGTTTTAAACGAATGGCCATTGTCATGGTGGTAATTGTTACGACTTCAATCTAAAGAGACTCTTTTTAGTGGAAGCGTAATCAAGATCCAATTTTGAGGGGCTGAGGCTTTACATCAACACTCGTGTGCCTAGACTGGCGACGATTTAAAGCAATAGGGCAAGTGGTATGTGGAGTTGGTTAGCGGTTTCCTTATCTGGTATCGGAGCAATAGCAGGAACGAAACATGGACATATCGGTCAGGCCTTATCGTATAAGGTATTTACCTTTGTATTATTAGCGACAATTGCTTTAACTCAGTCGGTTGTGGCTGACTTTACCTATTGGATAGTTGCGGGGTTGGCTATCTCTGCGATCGCAGATGTGCTTCATACTCTCACTCAAAAACGCCCTCTGCATTTTGTCTGCTTCTTATTGGCTCAACTCTGTTACAGCAAAGCTTTTTGGTTACAGCTATCAGGTGAAATGGTTTGGTGGTTGTTCGCGCTGTTATTGGCAGCTTGCGTTGTTGCTTTCTTTTTACTGCTGCCACGCTTAGACAAACTCGTCTTTCCTGTCGTTATCATGGGTATCGTGCTTATTCAGCTTGCATGGGCTTCTGGTGAGCTCTGGTTGCTTGACCCTCAACTGTCGCATGCGGTCGGTTTTGCGGGTTGTGCCGTGTTGCTGCTTTCAGCATTGGCGTACGCGCTAAATTTCTATCGTAGCCCAATTAAGGGTGCCTACTTTTGGGTGACGGGCAGCTACTTTCTGGCACACGCTCTCATTGTTGCTTCCCTTACCATTTAGGGTAGAGCTCGCTTAACTCTGAGCTACATCAAGGCAGCTTAGATGAAAGTAGGTACTCTACGTCTAGTTCATTAAACATGAGATAGAGTTATGACTACCGAAATTCATGCACACAACGTTTTAAACCTACTGAGTGAAAAGCCACTGACTCGTGAAGAGTTGATGCAAGAACTCGCTCAAACTTATGGCGCAGAAGCGCGTTTTCATACCTGTAAGCTGAATGGCCTGGATTTAGATGGATTGCTGAAGTTTTTCCTGAAGATGGAAAAGGTCGTGGTTATTGATGGCAAACTTTGCACTAATCGCGAACGTGTGTGTAACCACTAATTCCCAGTGACTTGGTTTTTAGAGCCTTCTGGCTTTTATAGAGTAAGAAGAGTGGATGCGACGTTTCGGCTTCACTCTTAAACTATCTTTTTACTTTTCTCCTCTCTACCTTTCTATTTGCTCTCGCAAAATTCCCTTCTAATTACATAAGTTAATCCTTTTATTACTGCGTTCGAAAATCAATGTTGAGGCTGCTATACTCCGCGCACTTACGCTTTTCGAGACAAACTTATGGAAATTTTATCTGCAGCAACCATGCTGTTTCTTATTATGGACCCGCTTGGCAATCTACCAATCGTGCTCTCTATCCTTAAGCATATTGATCCGAAGCGTCGCCGTATTGTTCTTGTTCGTGAACTGATGTTTGCGCTGGTTATCCTGCTGTTGTTCTTGTTTGCTGGTCAAAGCATCATGAACTTCCTGCACGTGCAGCCTGAAACCTTGAGTATCTCTGGCGGTATTATTCTATTCATCATCGCGATTAAGATGATTTTCCCAAGTGCGGGTAGTATTACTGGCCTCGCGGCGGGTGAAGAACCATTTATTGTGCCGATGGCGATCCCAATGATTGCTGGCCCTTCAGTGATTGCGGCATTGATTCTGTTGTCGACACAGCACCCTGACAATATGTTAGAGCTTTCAGGCGCAGTGATGCTGGCTTGGGGTGCTACCTTCTTTATTCTGATGTTTAATGGCTTCTTCCTGCGAGTGCTGGGAGAGAGAGGTCTTAAAGCCATCGAACGCTTGATGGGCTTGTTGTTGGTTATGCTGTCGACGCAAATGTTCCTCGATGGTGTGAAAGGCTACATGGGCTAGTGTTGCTACCATTACTCAATAAAAAAACGCCGCTCTACTGAGCGGCGTTTTTGTATCTGTTTCTTCGGTTTTTATTTCGATTACATCATGTGCTTACGACGGATATCGAGTAGGGCGAAGACACCGAAAATCAATATTGACCACTTCTCCCAACGTGACATCTCGATCTTATCGCCGAATGCACCGATGAAAATCAGCATCTGCAGGCCGTGCATGAAGAACAAGAATGCGGTCATGATATAAAGCGCAATCGCAGCATTACCCGGAAACGGGTAGAAAATATTTACGATTAAGATAAACCAAACAAAGGCGATGGCTGCTTTTGCTAGTGGAAGCAAGAACTTCATTCAATAACTCCTATTCTTCAGTGATTCGATTGAACAGTCGGTAGCTTGACTGTCCGGTGGTCTTGTCGCGATGCAATTCCCAGTTCTCTGGCATAGCTTCGAGTTTCAGTTCTTTCTCTGTCTCGACGTAAATGATGGCATTGTCTGCAAGCCAACCGTTACTCTCAAGCAGTTGTACTGTTTCTGCCAGTAAGCCTTGACGAAATGGTGGATCAAGGAAAACCATATCGTAAGGCGTGCCCGGTTTCTTAAGGAAAGAGATAGCATCAGTATTCACGACATTAATGTTGTCTGCCTTGAGCTCTTTCGCGTTATCAGAAAGCTGTTTAGCCGCCTTTTGATTCATTTCGAGCAGTGTCACCATTTTGGCTTGGCGAGAAGCTGCTTCAAAACCTAGACCGCCAGAACCGGCAAATACATCCAAGCAAGTTGAATGTGGGATATCTTGAGCCACCCAGTTAAAGAGTGTTTCTTTTACTCGGTCAATGGTTGGGCGTAATCCTTCTAAATCATGAACAGGCAGCTTTCTACCTCTCCATGAGCCACTAATAATTCGAACAAAGCCTCCGGATGGCTTTTTTTGTGATGTGTTTTGCTGGCGACGTCTTACCATAGATTTTTTGACCGCTAATAAAGTGATACTATACCGAGCCCAATTTAAGTGGGTTCGTGTATTAAATAAATTTGCAATGACAAAGTGTATCAAGCTAAAAGCAAACTTATCACTGCTTTGTCATTTTTCTTTACTATTCGTTTGTACAAGCTTGTATTGTATAACAATAGCAAAGAGTCGACGTGTATTAAGTCAATACAGCTAATTAGTAGATCTAGGAAACTCCTCTGATGACGGAAAAAAAGAAGCGCGGATTATTATCGTGGCTTGGTTTTGGTGAAGAAGAACAAAGCCCAAAAACTCAGAATGAAGCGAACGTAGAAAGCGTTGAAGATCAAACTGAAGTTGAATCACAAGTTGAGGCTGAACAGGTCGCGCCTGAAGCTGAACAAGTTAAGCCAACTGAATCTGAGCAAGCGCTTGAAGAAGCTCAACAAGAGCAGCAACCTGTCGCAGCAGAAGCAGAAGCAGAAG
>NZ_JBFRPK010000070.1:0-3851 GCF_041471965.1 Vibrio sp. 10N.261.51.A3 | reverse complement strand
AAGCAGAAGCAGAAGCAGAACAGGAAGAAGTGGCAGTTCCTCAAGCTAAGGTTGAAGAAGTACAAGAGAAGCCGACAGAAAGCTTCTTTGCTCGTCTTAAGCGCAGCCTAAGCCGCACTAAAGCAAACATCGGTGCTGGTTTCTTTGGTCTGTTCAAAGGCAAGCAAATCGATGAAGACCTGTTTGAAGAGCTAGAAGAGCAACTTCTGATTGCTGACGTGGGTATGAATACCACGGTTAAGATCATTGAAAACCTGACAGAAAAAGCATCTCGCAATGACCTAAAAGACGGTGAAGCGCTTTATGGTCTGCTCAAAGAAGAGATGGCAGACATCTTAAGCCAAGTGGAACAGCCACTGGTTGTTGATACCACTAAAACACCTTACGTTATCTTAATGGTGGGTGTGAACGGTGTAGGTAAGACAACTACGATCGGTAAGCTGGCGAAACAATTCCAAAATGAAGGCAAGAAAGTGATGCTAGCAGCGGGTGATACCTTCCGTGCTGCAGCCGTTGAACAGCTTCAGGTTTGGGGTCAGCGTAACGATGTGCCAGTTATCGCTCAACACACTGGTGCGGACAGTGCGTCTGTTATCTACGATGCGATTGAAGCAGCGAAGGCTCGTGGTGTTGATGTTGTGATTGCTGATACAGCCGGTCGTTTGCAGAACAAGAGCAACCTGATGGAAGAGCTACGCAAGATCGTTCGTGTAATGAAGAAGATTGATGACTCTGCGCCACACGAAATCATGCTAACGCTCGATGCAGGTACAGGTCAGAACGCTATCAGCCAAGCGAAGTTGTTCAGTGAAGTGGCTCCAGTTACGGGTATTACACTGACTAAGCTAGATGGTACGGCGAAAGGTGGTGTAATTTTCTCAATTGCTGACCAGTTCCAGATTCCAATCCGCTACATTGGTGTGGGTGAAGGTATTGATGACCTGCGTCCATTTGAATCTAAAGACTTCATTGAAGCACTATTTAGCCGCGAAGAGTAACGCGAGTAGCAAAGTGGTTTATCCTTAATCTGCTACCGTTTTTAAATTTGATATTAGTGATCGTAAGAGGAATTTTCGGTGATCAAATTTCAGCAAGTGAGTAAAGCCTACCGAGGTGGAAGACAAGCGCTCCAAAAAGTGGACTTTCACCTGAAACGTGGAGAGATGGCTTTTTTGGGTGGGCACTCTGGGGCTGGTAAAAGTACCTTGCTGAAGTTGATCTGCGCGATAGAGCGTCCAACTGATGGACGTGTCTGGTTCAACGATCACGATATCACTCGTATCCCAGCCAAAGACATTCCTTTCTTACGCCGTAATATTGGGATTGTTTTTCAAGACCATCGCCTGCTGATGGACCGTTCGATTTTCGATAACGTCGCTCTGCCTATGCGTATTGAATCTATTTCTGAAAACGAAATAAAACGCCGAGTCAGTGCTGCGTTGGATAAAACCGGTTTATTAGATAAAGCCCGTTGTTTGCCAAGCCAACTTTCTGGTGGTGAACAACAACGCGTGGGTATTGCTCGCGCCGTGGTTAACCGTCCAACTCTGCTTTTAGCCGATGAGCCTACCGGTAATCTAGACCCTGAATTATCTAACCGTGTGTTGCGATTATTTGAAGAATTCAACCGCGCAGGTGTGACGATCATCCTAGCGACGCATGATATCGGGTTAGTGAACACTCGCCCTCAGTACCGCCATCTTGAATTAAACCAAGGATTTTTGAGTGAGGTTGAAGACTATGGCCGCGAATAAGCGCATCAAAAAACCTCAATCTAATCGAGCAGCAAACCGCGCTTCAAGCGACGGCTTCTTTGTTGTTCACTGGAAACAAGCCAAGTCATCGTTCTCGCAAATGTGGCAGCGCCCGTTAGGCAACTTACTGACCCTTGCGGTGATCTCTATGGCGTTGGCGATGCCAGCTTGTTTGTACCTATTAGGTAAAAATGTAGGGGAAGTGGCGCAAGATGTCACTAGCCCGTCACAAATAAGTGCTTATGTAGAGGATGGTATTCCTGAGCCACGAGTAATGGTGCTTAAGGATGAAATCGAAAGTTGGGATCAAGTTGAGCTCGTGGAGTACATTTCTCCGCAGCAAGGGCTTGCAGACCTCAGCCAGTATTCTGGTTTTGAAGACGCCCTAACCATTCTCGACGATTATTCACTGCCAGGTGTGCTGGTGATTACGCCAAGCGTGCACAGCGATACCTTAATTAAAGAGCTGGCAGGCACAGTTAAACAACAAGAATTAGTGACCGATGTTCGCCTAGACGAAGATTGGTTAGCGCGATTAGATGCGATCAAAGCATTAGCGGCTGTCATCGTGATTACCTTAACGGTATTGATGCTGGGCGCGGTATTTCTGATTATCGGCAATACACTACGATTTAATGTGTTGGCGCATAAAGAAGAGATTCAAACCATGAAGCTGATTGGTGCGACCGACAGCTACATTCTTCGACCATACCTTTATGCTGGGATGTGGTTTGGCGTTTTAGGTTCGATTAGCGCTTGGGTAATGACGGCATTGATTACCGTATTGCTGAACAGCGCGGTGGATGACTTGGCTCAGCTATACGACAGCCACTTCCGTTTAATTGGCCTGAATTGGGATGAATCTTTACTGCTTTTGATCGTCGGAACTCTGCTTGGTAGTGTGGCTGCAAAGCTTTCTGCACAGCGTCACCTAAAAGAAATTGAACCAGTTTAGGTGAATAGAGTCATATTTAGACGAAAAATAGGCACTTCTTAACCAGTTTTTGCCTTGTATAGACGAATTGATTATGCATAATTACTTCCCCCTCCTTGAAACCTGTTCATTTTAGGTTCAAGATTGTAGGGTTTTAATAGATGTATTACTCCAGATCAGAGATTGATGAGGAACCGAATGGCAAACCAAGCGTATCAAATGGCTTTAGTCACACAAGATAGTTTAGATAGCTATATCCGCTCAGCGAACAGCTACCCTATGCTGACTCCTGAAGAGGAACGTGGACTTGCAGAGCGATTACATTACAAAGGTGAGATCGACGCTGCGAAAGGCTTGATCCTTTCCCACCTAAGATTCGTGGTGCACGTTGCAAGAGGCTACTCTGGCTACGGGCTACCAATGGCTGATCTCGTCCAAGAAGGTAACATCGGCTTGATGAAGGCTGTTAAGCGCTTCAATCCAGAAGTTGGTGTTCGTCTCGTCTCGTTTGCTGTTCACTGGATCAAAGCTGAAATCCATGAATACGTTCTACGTAACTGGCGTATCGTTAAAATTGCGACCACTAAGGCACAGCGTAAACTGTTCTTTAACCTTCGTAAGTCTAAAAAGCGTTTGGGTTGGTTCAATAACGGTGAAGTTGAGACGGTTGCTCGTGAACTGGGTGTTGAGCCTTCAGAAGTTCGTGAGATGGAATCTCGCTTAGCAGCACAAGATGCGACGTTTGAAGCGCCTATGGACGATGACGATGGCGGTTCTGCTTACACTGCTCCAGTTTACTACCTAGAAGACAAGGCGTCAGACGTTGCTGAGACGGTTGAAGCGGCTAACTGGGAGTCACACACCAATAATCGCCTAGGGCTAGCACTAGCAAGCTTAGACGAGCGTAGCCAACACATTGTTCGCTCACGTTGGTTAGACGACAACAAGGCAACCCTGCAAGACTTAGCGGATACCTACAGTATCTCAGCTGAGCGTGTTCGCCAGTTAGAAAAGAATGCGATGAAGAAATTGAAACAAGCCGTTGGTGATTTCTAATAGCATCTAGTTTCTATTAGCTTCTACTTTCTAGTAGAGCTAACAAATAGCTGAATTTTGAAAAGGCCGAGATCGAGAGATCTCGGCCTTTTTGTTGTGCGCCGAGC
>NZ_JBFRPK010000069.1:0-48210 GCF_041471965.1 Vibrio sp. 10N.261.51.A3 | reverse complement strand
AAAGATCAACACGCCCTAGTCAGTTAGTTAGTTAGTCGATAGAGATAACTTCGTAGCAAAACTGTTTATCTGCGACCTTAAACTCAATCTCATCACCAACTTCTTTACCCATTAGAGCCTGGCCAAAAGGTGCATTTGCCGTCACGATGGCAATCTCATTCTCATTCCACGTGACAGAAAGTCCGCCGACTCTCGGCCCCATAAAAAAGTGTTTATATTGATCATGCTCGTCAATGACCACAACGTAACTGCTCACCGTAACCTTCTCACTATCACGCAACACTAAGTTACGATAACACTGAATATCGTCTTCACACTCTTGTACCCTCACCGCTTGACCATGGGCGAGATACGAAGCTTCTAATGCCAATGTATCGTACTTATGTTCAGGCACTGTCTCTTCATCTGTCGCAGCATCAATAGCGCGTTGAGTAGCAGATTGTGCGATACGTAATCGGGATTCAAGTTGCTCTATGATTATTTGGCGAAGCTCAGACTTATTCATACTATTGGGGTGCTTTTCTATAGGAGCTACAGAATAGAATTAGGTACAATCAGGTGCAAGACATTTGATTCATCAAGCGACGCTATCATGAATAGGCGCCCGCTTTAGCATCAATACGACACTTAATAACTCAGGTAGAACATAAATGATTGAGCAGAAACTAAAACAAGTATTCGGATTCGACTCACTGCGTAATGGACAAAAGCAAGTCATTGATAACGTTCTATCTGGTCACTCGACTGCGGCCATATTCCCTACAGGATCAGGTAAATCTCTGTGTTATCAATTACCAGCATTAGAATTGCCGCACTTAACCTTGGTGATATCACCGCTGTTAGCCTTGATGAAAGACCAACTCGCTTTCCTGCACAGTAAAGGCATTAGCGCAGCGGCAATCGAATCAAGCCAAGACAGACAAACCACACAACAGGTCATGCAGTCGGTACGTAACGGTGACACAAAGATCCTCATGATCTCCGTTGAGCGCTTGAAGAACGAGCGCTTTCGTCAGTTTATCTCTCAAGTGCCGATCTCACTGCTTGTGGTCGATGAAGCGCACTGTATTTCAGAATGGGGACACAACTTCAGACCAGATTACCTGAAGCTTCCTCAATACCAAAAGCAGCTCAATATTCCTCAAGTACTGTTACTGACAGCAACCGCGACGACATCTGTTATCCAAGATATGAAGTCGAAGTTTGAAATTGATGAGGAACGCGTTGTGGTTACGGGGTTCTATCGTCAAAACCTCGACCTGTCGATTCAACCTTGCGAACAAACCAGCAAGCTAGAAACCTTGAGCAATGTCGTCAACCAAGCTTCTCTCGCTCCGACTATTGTTTATGTCACCCTTCAACAAACAGCAGAGATGGTGGCTCAGCAACTTCGTAACGCTGGCGTTAATGCCGTGGCTTATCATGCAGGTCTTAAGCCTGAAAACCGAGATGCAATTCAACATCAATTCATGAATGATGAAGTGAGCTGTATCGTGGCAACCATTGCGTTTGGTATGGGCGTAGATAAGTCCAACATTCGCCGAGTGATTCACTTTGATTTACCAAAATCGATCGAGAACTACTCACAAGAGATCGGCAGAGCTGGCCGAGATGGTCAAGCGTCTGAATGTATTCTACTCGCTAACAAACATGGTTTAAGCACACTCGAGAACTTCGTTTTTGGTGATACACCCGACAACATATCGATCCAAGCGGTATTAAAAGAGATCTACGAAAATCAAAACATTGGCGCTTCTGGCTCTAATCAATGGGAGATCATGCTTAACCAACTATCACGTGAATCCAACATTCGTCAGTTACCGCTAAAAACACTGCTGGTGTATCTCGAAATTGAAGGCGTGATTGAGCCAAAGTACAGCTACTTTGCGGATTACAAATTTAAGTTCATTCGCCCGAAGCAGCAAATCACCGAACAGTTCCAAAGTGAACGCCGTCAATTTGTCGAAGCGATTTTCCAATGCTCTCCTCAGGCAAGAGTGTGGTGCCAAGTCGACTTCGATGCGCTTTGGACTCATTTCCAAGCTGATCGTCAGCGCGTGATTGCGGCTATCGACTACTTCAATGAACAAGGTTGGATTGAACTGGAAAGCAAACAGATCACGGATGTCTATGCGATCCACAATACCTCAGAAGATATGATGCAGCTGTCAGAGCGTCTAACTGAGTTGTTTAAAGCAAAAGAGCACAGCGAGATAAACCGTCTTAACCAAATGCTGAATTTCTTTGAGACGGATACTTGCCTAAGCTCACGCCTTGCGAGTTATTTTGCCGATGATAAAGCGCCAGCAAACTGTGGTCATTGCTCTGTATGTCGAGGAGAAGTGGCAATCTTACCAACCGTTGATGTTGAACCTGTCGATGATGAGACGGTGATGACATGGATACATGAGTTTATTTCAGCGAGCCAACAACTGATTACCGACGAGGCAATTACTCGCTTCTTATGTGGAATCGCCACCCCGCTTTCAACCAAACTCAAAGCCAGTAAAATGGTCGGTTACGGCAAGCTAGAGCAGCAACCGTTCAGTGATACCTTAGCGCGAGTAAAACAACTTCCTAGGTAATTCTTACTTATAAAAAACCGACTAGGCTATGAAGCGTAGTCGGTATTCATCTCACTCATTATCTTTAAAAGAAGCTCAACTGACGCATTTGGTCTTTGGGTTGCAGCATTACACTTAAACCAAGTAGGCGTATCTCTCGCCCTTGTTGTCTTTTCAGTATTTCACTAAGCAGCTCTTTGAAGTGTTCACGATCGAGAGAGGCGTGGATGTGCTCAATCGTGGTTTGTTGAAAATCGGCGAACTTGAGCTTAATGCCCTGCTTGATGATCGCTTTGCTTGGACTAGCCTTTTCTAAGCGAGTCTCGAGTTCAGGAAATAGCTTGTCTTCGATTACCTGCCAACATTCAGCGTAAGTTGAAATATTTTGAGTGAAGGTGCGCTCTACGCCTACCGATTTTCGCTCGCGCTCGATGATAACTTCTCGATCATCAATGCCATGACTGCGCTTCCAGAGTGATGCACCTTGACGGCCAAACTTGAGTAGCAGGTCTCGATAGTCAGACTCTTTGATATCCTTACAAGTAAAGAAACCCGCTTGGTGCAGCTTTTCTATGCTCACTTTGCCGACACCGGGAATCTTTTCAAGTGGTAGCTCATCGATCACTGATTGCACGTCTTGTGGAGGGATAACAAACTGACCATTGGGCTTATTCAGATCTGAGGCCACTTTCGCCAAGAATTTAATCGGTGCAATTCCTGCAGAAGCTGTCAGGTTCAGTTCGTTCCAAATATCACGGCGAATAGACTCGGCAATAAGTGTTGCTGAACCGTGACACCGCTTAGAATCGGTGACATCAAGGAAAGCTTCATCCAAGGAAAGTGGTTCAATGATTGATGTGTATCGAGAGAAGATTTCACGGATCTTTTTAGATATCTCGACATAGACCGACATTCTTCCCGGCACAACCAATAGATTAGGACAAAGCTGTAGGGCCTTTCCGGTAGGCATTGCAGAGCGAACACCAAACTTGCGGGCTTCATAATTACAGGTGCTCAAAACGCCGCGTTGCTTTTCATGCCCACCAACAGCTAACGGGCGATTTCGGTAAGCAGGGTTATCACGCATTTCTACAGCCGCGTAAAAACAATCCATATCGACATGGATTATTTTTCTGACTTTCTCTTGGTCCGAACTGCACATTTGGAAATAACTCAACCTTACAACTGTATCTATGAACAGTATAATCAATTATTCTCAGATTTAAAATGATCTGGAGTCCAGCTCAACAGGTTTCACTTCATTCGCCGCCCACTATTCTGATAGTATTGTTAGGAGTATTTAGTCTATAAGTAGGGATAGCTTTTGAGTGAAAAAATACTAGTGGTAGAGGATAGTCGCGCATTCAGAAACTATCTTTACCAACAATTTAAGAACGATGGCTATGAAGTTGCGTTGGCGGAATCTGTAGAAGAAGCCAAAGCGATCTTAGAGCAAGAAACGGATTTCTTGTGTGCAGTCCTCGACTACTGTTTACCTGACGGCCAAGACGGCGAGATCATTGATCTCGTCTTAGGCTATCAACAGAAAATCATTGTCCTGACCGGGATGTTCGACAATCAACTGCGAGAGCAAGTCCTAGCCAAAGGCGTTATCGATTACATACTTAAAGACAGTATGTCATCAGTAAGCTACCTACTTCCCCTGGTTCAAAGAATTTCGAATAATCGCCATCACAAAGCATTGGTTGTCGATGATTCAGCGGTCGTTCGCCGTTACATAGCTCAACTTCTAGAACACCAATATATCCAAACTATCCAAGCCGAAGATGGCGAACAAGCATTAAAGCTCCTTCATAACGATCCCGATATTACGTTCGTTGTTACAGACCATGATATGCCGAAGAAAGACGGTATAGCGATGATCCGTGAGATACGACGCGATCACGACAGAAACCAGTTGGCTATTCTAGGGTTATCAGGCAGCGATGATCGCACCATGACAGCTCGATTCCTTAAAGCGGGGGCTAACGACTTCCTTTACAAGCCTTTTAACCAAGAAGAATTTTTTTGCCGTATCCATCAACTGCTTGATATGAAAGAAGCGGCCAACGAGCTATTTCGACATGCCAACGAGGATGCTCTTACTGGCTTATGGAACCGTCGTTACCTGTTCAATCAAACATGTAAAGGTTGTGAGCTGCGCAGTATAGCCATGATGGATATCGACTTCTTCAAGAAAGTGAACGACACCTACGGTCACGATGGTGGTGATGCAGTCCTCGTGGAAGTCGGCAAGATCATCAAAGACCATTTTAAAGATGATGTTGCTGTACGCTTCGGTGGCGAAGAATTTTGTATTCAGTCGTGTGGTTCGTTTGAGAGCTTTGTTGACAACTTAGAGTCCATGAGAGAAGCCATTGAAAGCCATGTTGTTGAGCATGACTCTCAAAGAATCAAGGTCAGTATCAGTATCGGCGTAACCGATTTAGACGCGAAGCTAGATGAGCAGATCAAAGCCGCTGATGAGCTTCTTTATACGGCAAAAGAGCAAGGTAGAAACCAACTAGTGTTTGCGCGTAACAGCATGCAAATCGAACAATAGTCATTCGCCTCTGTTTCCATTTTTGGTATACCAAGATTAATTGCTAGACCTCAAAACTAAAAAAGCTCAAGACGATAATCTTGAGCTTTTCAATTTGAGGGCATAGATAACTCTATCCCCTATGACTGTCACCAATTAAGCGATACGGTCTTTACTCCAAGCCGCTTCTTTTTGTTGACGCTCAGCCAGCTTCTCTTCACGGTAAGCTTCACGTGCTTCACGCTTCTTACGCGCGTCACAAGGTTCAGGGCAGTTACATACTTTATCAATACCAACAGCACCCAAACCGCCACAGCTACCTTTCACAACTTTCTTTTGGATAATGTAGCCAATTGACATCGCTGCGATTACTGCAAGAAAAACACCAAATGTAATCAGAAATGTATTCATAATTATCTCGCTTACCTTATTTACCTAAGTATGGCTTAAATGCTTCAGAAGCAATTTCTTTAAAGCCATCTGCTGTTTTTACCACCATGAACACTGGGATGTTATGTTGGTTTGCGACTTCCATTCCTTTTTCCTCACCTAAGACCATAAGGCCCGTAGATAAGCCGTCTGCAGTCATTGAAGACGGGTTTAAAACAGTCACAGAAACCACTTTATGGTGAAGAGGCTTTCCTGTTTCAGGGTTGATGATGTGTGAGTAACGAACACCATCACGTTCAAAATAGTTACGGTAATCACCAGAGGTTGCGATAGCCATATCACCCGGCTCGATGATCTCTTGGATATTACGCTCATCAACGCTTGGTTTCTCAATCGCGATACGCCAGCCCACGTTCTCACGGTTTAAACCTTTCAGACGAATTTCGCCACCGACTTCAACCATGTAGTTGTGAATACCGATAGAATCAAGGTAGTCAGCGACGACGTCAACACCCCAACCTTTTGCAATCGTGGATAGATCGACATACAGGTTAGGTAGGTCTTTCTTCAACATGTTGCCTTCAACACTAAGATGATGGATACCAATCTTAGCCTTGCGAGCCGCCAGCTCTTCATCTGATGGCACAACTTCAGGACGAGCTTCAGGACCAAAACCCCATAAGTTAACTAACGGACCAACCGTTACATCCAGAGCTCCTTCAGTAAGACCGTTCAAACGAATCGCTTCTTTCACAACCGTCGCTGTTTGCTCAGATACTTCGAACGCATCCGCACCTTTATGCTGGTTGAAACGGCTTAATTCGGAATCTTCACGGTAAGTCGACATCTGGTCGTTTACTTCTTCAAGTAGACGATCGATCTCTGTATGAACTTCATTAGACTCAGGAAATTCATCACCATTGATGTATTTAATATTGTAACTCGTGCCCATCGTTGGGCCACTCAAATGCACTTGCTCTCTTGACTGCTCACAGCCCGCAAGAAAAATCAAAGAAGTTAATGCAACAAGCCAAATTCTCACTTGCTTACTCCTGTCTAATGTTGAGGATTTATATAAGGAAAAATAAGAGTAAAAAATAGGTATTTTGAATGCCTTACTCTTTCTTATATAAGCCAGTATGTTGTCAAAAGCTGTCTTAGAAAAACAAATGGCTGACTCGTAGGAGTCAGCCATAATATCAATCACTTAAGTGGATTAACCACCGAAGTCATCTAGTAGGATGTTTTCATCTTCTACACCAAGATCTTTCAGCATGCC
This sequence comes from Vibrio sp. 10N.261.51.A3, assembly GCF_041471965.1. Classification (NCBI taxonomy): domain Bacteria; kingdom Pseudomonadati; phylum Pseudomonadota; class Gammaproteobacteria; order Vibrionales; family Vibrionaceae; genus Vibrio; species Vibrio sp. 10N.261.51.A3. The sequence goes on along the minus strand of NZ_JBFRPK010000069.1, from coordinate 41,435 downwards.
GATAACAGCAGCGTTCATCATCGGTGGACCACACATGTAGTACTCACAATCTTCAGGAGCTTCGTGATCCTTCAGGTAGTTTTCGTACAGTACGTTGTGGATGAAACCAGTGTAACCGTCCCAGTTGTCCTCTGGTTGAGGATCAGACAGTGCACAGTGCCACACGAAGTTTTCGTTTGCAGCCGCTAGGCCATCGAAATCTTCAATGTAGAACATCTCACGCTTAGAACGCGCGCCATACCAGTAAGACATCTTACGAGTAGACTTAAGACGCTTAAGTTGGTCGAAGATATGAGAACGCATAGGCGCCATACCTGCACCACCACCGATGAATACCATTTCATTGTCTGTGTCTTTAGCAAAGAACTCACCAAATGGACCAGAAATAGTACATTTGTCGCCTTCTTTAAGAGACCAGATGTATGAAGACATAACACCAGGAGCTACGTCAGGGTTGTTTGGCGGCGGAGTTGCGATACGCACGTTAAGCTTGATGATGCCTTTCTCTTCTGGGTATGAAGCCATAGAGTAAGCACGGATCGAATGCTCTTTAACGATAGACTCATAACGGAACAAGTTGAACTTATCCCAGTCACCACGGTATTCCTCAGGAATATCGTAATCTGCGTATTTCACGTGATGTGGTTCAGCTTCAATCTGAATGTAACCACCCGCGCGGAACGGAACTTCTTCACCTTCAGGGATCGCTAGAGCAAGTTCTTTGATGAAAGTAGCTTCGTTGTTATTCGAGATAACAGTACATTCCCACTTTTTAACACCAAAGATATCTTCGTCTAGTTCAATCTCCATGTCAGTTTTCATAGCAACTTGACATGCAAGACGTTCGCCTTCGCGAGCTTCACCTTTTGTGATGTGATCAAGTTCAGTTGGAAGGATGTCGCCACCACCAGACTTAACTTTTACACGACACTGACCACAAGAGCCACCGCCACCACAAGCAGAAGATACGAAGATACCAGCGCCAGCCAGGGCACCAAGTAGCTTGCTACCAGGTTGAGTAACGATCGCCTTTTCAGGGTCGCCGTTTACTGAAATAGTGATGTCACCTGATGGTACTAACTTAGACTTAGCGAAAAGAATCACTAGTACTAGAGCCAGTACAATAATGGTAAACATCGCTACGCCAAGAATAATACTAAACATTTGTTATTCCTTATTACTGGGTGCTTACCCTACAGTTGAACACCAGAGAAAGACATAAAGCCTAACGCCATCAGACCAACAGTAATGAACGTGATACCAAGGCCACGAAGACCTGGAGGTACGTCAGAGTACTTCATCTTCTCACGGATACCCGCAAGAGCAACGATAGCTAACATCCAACCCACACCAGAACCGAAGCCGTAAACAACAGATTCAGCAAAGTTGTAGTCACGAGTTACCATGAAAGATACACCACCAAAGATTGCACAGTTAACTGTGATCAGTGGAAGGAAGATACCTAGTGCGTTGTACAAAGGTGGGAAGAAACGGTCTAGAACCATCTCTAGGATTTGTACAAGTGCCGCGATAACACCGATGAATGCGATGAAGTTAAGGAAACTTAAATCGACACCTTCAACAAGCGCGTTTTCTTTCAGGATGTGTGTGTAAACAAGGTTGTTTACAGGAACAGCGATTGTAAGTACTACAACTACCGCAACACCAAGACCAAAAGAAGTTTTAACTTTCTTAGATACCGCTAGGAATGTACACATACCTAGGAAGAAAGAAAGCGCCATGTTTTCGATGAAAATCGATTTAACTAGCAGACTAATATAATGTTCCATGACTACCTTACCCCTTCGCTTCTACTTGTTCTGGTTTGAACACACGAATTGCCCAAATCAAGAAACCAATTAGGAAGAATGCAGAAGGTGCTAGAAGCATCAAGCCGTTTGGCTGATACCAACCACCGTTGCTCACTAGAGGTAGTACTTCCATACCAAATAGTTTGCCAGAGCCTAGAAGCTCACGGAAGAAACCAACAGTGATAAGAACGAAACCGTAACCAAGACCGTTACCAAGACCATCGATTAGAGATGGGATTGGCGCAGACTTCATTGCGAATGCTTCAGCACGACCCATTACAATACAGTTAGTAATGATTAGGCCTACGAATACAGATAGCTGCTTAGATATATCGTATAGGTATGCTTTAAGCACTTGGTCTACCACGATTACTAGTGATGCGATAATTGCCATCTGAACGATGATACGCACACTGTTAGGAATGTGGTTACGGATCAAAGAAACGAAGAAGTTAGACAGAGCAGTAACGAACATTACCGCGATAGTCATAACAAATGCTGTTTCTAGCTTAGTGGTTACCGCAAGAGCAGAACACACACCAAGAACCTGTAGCGCGATTGGGTTGTTGTCCAACACCGGCGCTAAGATGCTCTTTTTAATTTCTTTTGCACTAGACATTAGTTCAGACCTCCGTCACGAACTTTTGCTAGGAACGGACCAAAGCCCATATCACCTAACCAGAAGTCAAATGTATGTTGAACACCAACGCTAGTCAGTGTTGCACCAGAAAGGCCATCTACACCGTGCTCAGAACCTTGAGGAGCGCCACCTTTAACAACCTGAATAGCAGGTTTGTGGTTTTCGTCGAATAATTTCTTACCAACGAATTGAGCGCGCCAAGATGGGTTCTCAACTTCACCACCAAGTCCAGGAGTTTCACCTTGCTCGTAGTAAGTGATACCAGAAACTGTGTTGCCATCAGTTTCTACCGCAACGAATGCGTACATCATTGACCATAGACCGTTACCGTGAACAGGGATGATAACTTTAGAAGTTTCAGCGCCATCTTTCACAAGGTATACAGTACCCGTGTTAGCACGACGAAGGATCTTAGCGATGTCATCTTCAGCTGAAAGCTTGATTGACTGAGCTGGATCTTTTGCCGCTTTACGTTGGTCGTATGCAGCAGCATCGCCGTCAACGAAATCGCCAGTAGCGAAATCAACTAGACGAGGTTCAATGTTCTCTGCGTACAGTTCAGGGATATTACCCGCAAGTTCAATGCCCGCAACTTCAAGGATCTTAGTTTGCTGATCCAGAACTGCGTTAGCTTGTTGCTTAGGTTTAAGAACAACTGCAGCTGTTGAAACGATGATTGAGCACACTAGGCTCAATGCGATAACAACAAACAGCGTCTTTTTAATGCTATCGTTATTACTTGCCATAGCGCGCTAGTCTCCGCTTAATGTTCTTCTCGATTACAACGTGGTCAAACAGAGGAGCAAATAGGTTTGCGAATAGAATCGCAAGCATCATGCCTTCTGGGTATGCAGGGTTAACTACACGAATCATTACACACATTGCGCCGATTAGGATGCCGTACCACCACTTACCTTTATTGGTAAATGAAGCTGATACTGGGTCAGTCGCCATGAAGAACATACCGAACGCGAAGCCACCTAAAACTAGGTGCCAATGCCAAGGCATGCTGAACATCGCATTAGTGTCAGAACCAATCACGTTAAATAGTGTTGATACTGCAACCATACCGATCATTACACCCGCAATGATGCGCCATGACGCAATGCCCATGTAAACAATCATTGCTGCACCAATCATAAGTGCAAGCGTTGAAACTTCACCGATAGAACCTGGAATGTTACCAATGAATGCGTCCATCCAAGTGATTGCTTCACCTGATGTTACGTTCATTAGTGCACTACCGCCGCCTTGAGCCCATTGGCTAAGCGCTGTTGCACCAGAGAAGCCATCTGCAGCAGTCCAAACTACGTCACCTGAAATCTGTGCAGGGTATGCAAAGAACAGGAACGCACGACCAGCAAGAGCAGGGTTCAAGAAGTTACGACCCGTACCACCGAAGATCTCTTTCGCAACAACAACACCAAAGGTAATACCTAGTGCTGCTTGCCATAGAGGAAGCGTTGGCGGAACGATAAGCGCAAATAAGATAGAAGTAACAAAGAAACCTTCGTTGACTTCGTGCTTACGCACCATACAGAACAGTACTTCCCAGAAACCACCAACGATAAATACCGTTGCGTAGATAGGTAAGAAGTAAGTCGCACCCAAGAGCATCTTACTGCCCCAACCTGCATCGGCCCCTAAGGAGGCTCCAAGCATTTCGGTTAGCCAGTAGTGCCAGTTACCATCAATGATAGAAACTAGTTCTGCACCTGAATACATGTGGTTTAGTGCTGCGATAGCCTGACCACCTGCGTTGTACATACCCCAGAACATTGCTGGGAATACCGCAAGCCAAACCATGATCATGATACGTTTTAAATCAACGCTATCACGGACATGCGAGCTTTTCTTTGTAACAGTACCTGGTGTGTAGAAAAGTGTTGCTGCTGCTTCGTAAAGCGCAAACCACGTTTCGTGTTTACCACCTGGTTCAAAATGATGCTCGATGTCTTCAATAAACTTTTTAAGGCCCATGAAAATTACCCTTCCTTCACAATTGTATCTAGGCATTCACGAAGTAACTGACCGTACTCGTACTTACCAGGACATACAAAGGTACACAGTGCTAAATCTTCTTCATCTAGCTCTAGCGCACCAAGTGCTTGTGCACTATCAACGTCACCAGCGCATAGATCGCGAAGCAGCAAAGTAGGCTCCATATCTAATGGCATTACTTTCTCGTAGTTACCAATTGGAACCATAGAGCGATCACTACCGTTCGTTGTCGTTGTCATATTGAACAACTGACCTTTAAACACGTGACCAAGGAATGAACGAGTAACAGAGAACTTGTTCTTACCAGGCATAGCCCAGCCGAATAGCTCTTTATCACGACCTTCACGAAGAACCGAAACTTGTTGATGGTAACGGCCAAGGTAAGCATGTGGACCTGAAGCGTGAACACCAGATAGCACTGAACCTGAGATCAGGCGAACTTCACCTGGCATCAACTCGCTGTCCGTCAACTCTTCAAGGCTAGCACCAATTTGAGTACGAACTAGACGAGGGTTGTTAACTACTGGACCAGCCAGAGAAACAACACGCTCAGAGTAAATCTCACCAGTAAGGAACAACTTACCGAATGCGATAACGTCTTGGTAGTTAATGCTCCACGCTACATTTTGTGCATTTACCGGGTATAGGTAATGCATATGCGTGCCTGCAAGACCTGCAGGGTGTGGGCCATCAAAAACATGTTCTTCAACGTTAGACTGAGCTGAACGAGGTAAGCTAGTACCTTTTTTACAAACGTACACTTTACCGTTAGTCAGAGTTGAAAGAAGATCTAAACCAGCAACGAAAGCATCAGACTGCTCGTTAATGATTAATTCTGGCTCAGCTGCTAGCGGATTAGTATCCATAGCAGTAACGAAAATAGCCTGAGTTTCAGAATCAACTGCTGGAACCTTGCTGAACGGACGAGTTCGCAAAGCGGTCCATGCGCCAGACTCAACTAACTGAGCTTTAACCGTTTCACGGTCAAGACTTGCTAGTTGGTTAGCTTCATAGCTATTGAACGTGATTTGCTCATTGCCTGCTACTTCAATCACTACTGATTGAAGAACACGCTTAGCACCACGGTTCACTTCAATAACTTTACCGCTTGCTGGAGAAGTAAATACAACACCTGGGTTCTTTTTATCTGCAAAAAGAACTTGGCCTTTCTTCACTTCATCACCAACGCGAGCATGCATCGTAGGACGCATACCAACGTACTCTTCGCCAAGCAAGGCGACTTTAGTGATGGACTTACCATCATTAATCACCTGGGATGGAGTTCCTGCGATAGGAAGATCCAAACCCTTCTTTATTGTAATCATACGCACTTGCACTACTTTATCGGGAAAAAGATTCTTTTAATTGCGTAAATTCAGGACGTTTTAAAATCGCCCTTAGACACGACATTACAGTGTCCGGTTTTGGTAAATTTGAGATACCAAAATCGCAACATTACATTAATAAACTCATCACAAATATTATGTGAGATTTATCAGGTGCCGTATTCTAGCATTTTTTGACAACTTGATGCCATGACCAATAACTTGAATACCGCGTTTATTTGGTGAGATTTGAAGCATATGGACTCTCAAATATGTATAAATTTGACGAGCCGCACAGATAAAATGGCTTTTGAAACGTGTTTTAAACAAGAGATTAATACTCTGTCACAAACTATTATTTTACGAGTTATGTTGAAACACTGTTAATAAAAACATTACTCATTGTAGGTATTTTTAGTCGTTCAAATTGCCATCAGTTTGAGTGATATAACAACGAAAAACACATAGGTTTGGCGGCAAAAAAGGCGGCATCACCACCTTTTGTCAATATGCTCGCTGTGTTACTTGCCACCACCCATACACATAGGGCTGTCTGGCACGTTATCGAGCTGCTTCATCCATTCATCTTTTGTATAAGTGTGAATGGACAGTGCGTGAATATTATTCGCTAACTCTTCTGAAAGAGCTTTATTTACCGCTCGATGACGAGCAATAAGACGCAATCCTTCAAACGCATCACTGACAACAATCACTTTAAAATGACTCTCAGAACCGGCCGGAACATTGTGCATATAGCTCTCATTAACCACGTTTAAATGACTTGGTGAAAACTCATTGTGCAATTTTGTTTCGATAACTTCTTGGATCATTGTGATTCCTTAATAACGTATTGGCATTATCCGTGGGATGAGTATAAACCCTAAGCGGTCGACTGTCTGAGTATTTGATAGCGAATGGCGTAGGTTTGCTTGAGTTTTTTCTATCTTGTTCAGCCTGCATTTGAGACAATATCTTTGTTATTTCTTACATAAGTATCTCAAGCAATGAAAACCGAACTTACCCTTCACGATAGAACTTTAACCTTACATCGTTTCCCGAAACGTTCAAATGAAACCCTTCAAGCTTGGGATGCGGGCGACGAATACCTGATCAGTCATGTTGAAGAGATGAACCTTGAACCTGGCAAACACATCCTGATCATGAACGACAGCTTCGGTGCCCTATCCGCTTGGTTCTCGAAAGATCATGATATCACTATGATGAGCGACTCATTTATCTCTCACCGTGGTGCCCTGAAAAACTTGCAGCGCAATCAAAGTAACCGAGTGAACTTCTTGAACACGATGGATGATATCCCACACGGTATCGATCTTGTGATCATGCAGCTGCCAAAAACAAATCGTCACCTAATCTGGCAATTGAGTCAGCTACGCCAAGCATTGCCTGAAGGCTGCCAAGTGATCGGCGTCAACAAGGTAAAAGAGATTCACACCTCTACGCTTAACCTGTTCGAAAAATACCTAGGAGAAACCAAAACATCACTAGCGAAGAAAAAACACCGCTTAGTCTTCTCATCTCCAAACTGCCAGCCAATTCAAACGGTAGAGCCTTTTGTTGAATGGGATGTAGACGGTGAAGATATCCGCCTGAAAAATTTACCAAATGTTTACTCAGGGGAAGCACTCGATCAAGGCGCTCGCTATATGCTAGAGCACATCCCACAAGATCCTGAGCTACGTCATATCATCGATCTTGGTTGTGGCAACGGTGTATTGAGTGTAAAAGCAGGGCAATTGAACCCACAAGCCCGTATCACCTGTGTGGATGAAAGCTTTATGGCGGTGGAATCGGCGCGCCAAAACGTCAAAGATAACCTTGGTGAAGAAGGCAACTTCCAGTTCATCGCCAACAACTGTTTAGATGGCTTCAAGAAAAACAGCACCTACTTAGTGATGTGTAATCCTCCATTCCATCAGCAACAAGCGATTACGGATCACATTGCGTGGCAAATGTTCTGTGATGCAAAGCATGTTCTAAGCAATGGAGGCAAATTAATTGTTATTGGCAACCGACACCTCGGATACGATGTCAAACTAGCAAGACTATTTGGTGAAGCTAACGTTGAAACGCTTGAACTAAACCAAAAATTTGAGATATTACAAGCAACAAGAGAACCTGCGAATTTTAATAAATAAGCAGAAACGACTTCACAAGAATTTAAGATACCGAGCTTCTGGTGTGAATTTAGAAAGGATAAAGGAATGAAAAAACTGATTTTGGCTGCTTCTATTATGGCTTTGACAGCATGTTCAGCCCCTCAGCAAGAACAGATCAATGTAATGCCAGAAGCTTCACTAAGCTCAAGCAACCTTGTACAAGGCAAAACATACACACTAACCAGTAAAGATGTTCGTGCCGCTCAATATGTTGCATTGGTTGATAGTGGCCGTTCAAACATTCAGCCAATTCACGCTAAGCAAAACATGCGTATCTCTCTAGAAAATGCTGTTGCACAGCAGTTAGAGTCTCAAGGTTTTCGTGCAAGCGTAAACAGTGAAAACTCAATTGTTTTGGAGATTCAAGAAGCGCTTGTTACCGTAGAACACACCATTATGGAAAACAAAATGGACGGTAAAGTAACGCTTGAAGTTACGGCTGAAACGCCTGAAGGCAAACTAGTTAAAACATTCAACGGCACTGCAACACGCACTGGTGCATTGAGTGCATCTAACGACGACATCTCTATGGTTCTTAATGACGTGATCAACTTGGTTCTTACTGAGATCGCTAACGACCAAGAGCTACAAACTTACATGAAGGAACGTTTCTAATGGGTCGTATTTTATCTTCTATCGCATTAATGCTAGTGAGCGTAAGCGTTTGGGCTGGTCCTAAAGTAAACGTGGAAACAACATTAGGCGACTTCACAATTGAGCTAAACCAAGAACAAGCACCGGTTAGCGCGGAGAACTTCCTAAAATACGTTGCAGACGGCAGCTACGAAGGCACTATCTTCCACCGTGTTATTCCTGGCTTTATGGCTCAAGGTGGCGGCTTCGATCAAGAGATGAATCAACAAGCGACTTATGCTCCTATCAAGAATGAAGGCAGCAACGGCCTGAAGAACGATACAGCAACAATCGCTATGGCTCGTACTAATGTGCCAGATTCTGCAACTCGCCAGTTCTTCATTAACTTCTCTGATAATGATTTCTTGAACGCAAAAGGTGGTAACCCAGGCTACGCTGTATTTGGCAAAGTAACTGAAGGTTTTGATGTTGTTCAAAAGATGGCAACGATTCCAACCAAGCGAATGGGCCGCATGTCAGACATCCCAGTCGACCCAATCGTCATCACTAAAGTGACCCTTCTTAAGTAATCCAATGTAACGCCCTTATTTCTTAAGGGCGTTTTTCTATACAAGGACGCCCTATGTCATCAGGCACTCCCTCTCTTTCTTGGATGCAGACTTTTCGCAGCTACCTAGATAAACGTCTACTTTGGGTGTTTATGCTCGGCTGTTCGAGTGGCTTCCCATGGGTTCTTATTGGATCCAATATGTCTGGTTGGCTAAAAGATGCAGGTTTAACGCGTGCTGCCATCGGCTACTTTGGCAGTGTGTTTGCCGTGTATGCGATTAACTTTCTATGGGCACCATTGGTAGACCGAGTAAAACTGCCGGTGCTTCACGCAATACTCGGCCAGCGACGCAGTTGGATCTTTTTCTGCCAATCCATTGTTTTAATCGGTACCTTATTCATCGCAGGCGTCAATCCCGCAGAGAACTTGGCGTTTACTTCAATGTTGGCGCTCGCTATTGCCATTGCCTCAGCCACGCAAGACATCGCGATTGATGCATTTCGTATTGATACCTTCCCAAAATCCGAAGCATCAAAACTGCCGCAAGCTTCTGCAATGGCCGTAATTGGTTGGTGGACGGGGTATTCTCTACCAGGCTACCTTGCCTTTATTAACGCAGACTCAATCGGTTGGAATGGCGTGTATTACGGAATGGCAGGCGTCGTTGTCGTACTAATGCTGTTTACTCTTTTTGTCGGAGAGCCAAATACACAACGCGAAGCCCTGCAAGAACAGGCTCAGCAACGCCACAATAAGGTTGTCGGTTCGAAAGTCGTGGCTTGGTTCAGTGTTACCGTGTTAGAACCGTTTTATGACTTCTTCAAACGAAACGGAGTTCAAGTTGCCATCACCCTACTGCTGTTCGTATTCCTATTTAAGATAGGTGAAGCCTTCCTAGGTCGCATGTCGATCACCTTCTATAAAGAGATAGGTTTCAGTAACGAACAGATCGGCCACTATTCGAAGTTAATTGGTTGGGGCGCAACCATATTCTTCACTTTGGTAGGCAGCGTCTTCAATGTAAAATTCGGCATTGTACGCGGACTGATGATTGGCGGTGTTGCCATGGCAGCCAGTAATCTAATGTTTGCATGGATCGCTCAAGCAGGCCCAAGTGAAACACTGTTCTTGGCAACGATTATTGTCGATAACTTCACGACCGCCTTTTCAACAGTAGCTTTTGTCTCTTTCTTAACGTTATTAACTGGGCAGGCCTTCTCTGCAACCCAATATGCATTACTCGCATCCTTGGGTAACTTCGGTCGAACAACACTGGCTTCATTTAGTGGTGAATTGGTCGATTACCTCAATGATTGGTCAACCTTCTTTATACTGACCGCACTTATGGTGATTCCAAGTTTGATCATGCTCTACTCGTTACGCCACTTTTTCACGGATTTATTAGAGAAAGCCAAAACTAACCAAGAATAGAGTCAAAGAAAACAAATAAGAAGAGGGTAGCATTGATCTACCCTCTTCTACGTTCTGTCTTCAGATCTAGTCTGTTGTTTCACTGACAATTAGGTTAAAACCCGTACCCATCGAATCATCAATCGCCACGACTTGATACACCACACCATCAGCTAAGGTTGCGGGCGCAGAGTCGATAGCCACAACTGACGGCTGACCCGCTACAGTAATCGTCACAAAGTAAGACCCCGCCGCAACATAAATGCCATTCGCATAATCTCTGAATTTCACATCACTTAGCGCCGGAGTGCTACCAGAGATCCCCGCGTTTTCTGTTAAGTAAATATCCACCGAAGCCGCTATTGGGTTAGCAGCGGCGTGGGTAATGTTTAGCACTGCGCTGGTCGCAACCGGACGACGGTTTTCAGGAATAACCAATGGTTCCAAATTCAGTGGAGTTACCGTCCCTACTGCATAGATGCTGTAATCCATACCAGCAAATACCGCGACTCCATCTGCATCAATCAGTGCATTGGTTGTAGTGCCATCAGCAAAGATGTCAATGTCATAACTTCCTGCGGCTAAATCGATAAAACCGCGGATCTCTTTAAACATCAAATCAGCAAGAGGTGCAAATGCAGCTCCGTTGACAAAAACATCTACATCTGGGGCGCCATCAACGAGATGACCGACTCTTACTTCTGCAGTTTCTGCCATGTCGTAGATTAAAGATGAGCCCGAACCGTCCATTACCATCAATTTTACTGGGGAAGTGCTATTGGAGTCAGCTCTTGGCACAGCCGCGATCGTTAGCTCGCTACCGCCAGACAGAGTTATTTCTCCGGAGTCAAAAGCAATAGCATTGCCGCTCACGGTTTCTAATCTCACTCGGTATTGCCCTGCTGGAATATTAAGCACATCGGTAAAATCTTTATAAGCCAACGTCCCCAACGGTGCACCCAATGGATCGCTAGGACCTGTGACATACAAGTTTACATCGCCGACACCTGTAGCAGCGTGAACCACTTGCACATCTAAACTAGAACTGGTTGCCGTGCCCACAGCAGGACGAGTCACAACTAAAGCTTCTACAGGGTTGTTGGAACCATCAGCATCGCCCACCACCATCACCGTATAATCGAGGTCTTGGCTCAGGTTAAATTGGCTTTGAGGTATGACGGTTGCGACAGCCTCTCCGGGAAGTTGAACATCAACTTGCACTGAAGTCTGCCCTTCTGTCACTGAAGCGTACCCAGACGCTTGAGCATAATCGACACCAGTCCATCGAGCCTGACTGTTGACGATAACATTAGCCAAAGGAGCATCGGGTGATGCATGAACAGCTTGAAGTTGTGTGGTAGGTTCATCGTCATCATCACACCCGACAATGAACAGCGCTGATATTGCTACCGCTAGTAATGGTGAATATTTCATCGGTCTTCTCTCCAAAAAGTTAGACCAGTTCGTCACACAAAAGATAAGCTCAGTAAAAAATCTTCAAATACTCTCTCTCAGTATTTAGTGCAGTGAACTGTCTCAATAATATCTGTGATGGGAAAAGTAATAAGGCTCACATTCCAAATTACTTATCACATGAGTTGTTCATCAATTGATTCCACCACCATTACGGAGTTGGTTAAAAATAGATCAAAGAGAGGATCTAACTGAGGAGAGATTTAGTCGTTTTCTGGGGATAAACTACATAGAAAAGAATACTGTTGATTTTGATATGCATATCACTCTATTTAGTATAATCGTTTGCTTAGAGCAGCAATCCACCAATTTATCTACAAAATAATCAGATTTCACAAAATCAATAGAACTCAGGGTGCATCAAGATGCATTACCACCTTAAAGTTCCATCATTTAGATCGTTAGTGTGATCAACCTCACTATAATAATTGCAATTTTCACTCCGTCTCACTTTTATTTGAGAACAAAATCGCTATGATGCTCGGCATTCGGACATATAAACACGCACGGATTAGCGGGTTACTTATTTCAAACATAGAGAGTTCCATTATGCGTAAATCACTTTTAACTCTTGGCCTACTTGCAGCAACTTCTGCTCCAGTAATGGCAGCAGATTATTCTGACGGCGACATCCACAAAAACGATTACAAGTGGATGCAGTTCAACATCATGGGTGCAATCAACGAGAAAGGTCCTTACGAATCTACTCATGATTACCTAGAGATGGAATTTGGTGGTCGCTCTGGAATCTTCGACCTTTACGGCTATGTTGATGTATTTAACCTAACATCAGACTCAAGCAGCGACAAAGCAGACAAAGATGGCAAAATCTTCATGAAGTTTGCTCCTCGTATGTCTCTTGACGGCCTAACTGGTAAAGATCTTTCTTTCGGTCCAGTTGAAGAGCTATACCTTTCAACTCTTTTCGAGTGGGATGGTAACAACGGTGGTGTTAACACTCAGAAAGTTGGTCTAGGTTCTGACGTAATGGTTCCATGGTTCGGTAAAATGGGTCTAAACCTTTACGGTACATACGATTCAGGTGTTAAAGATTGGAACGGTTTCCAAATCTCGACTAACTGGTTCAAACCTTTCTACTTCTTCGAGAACGGTTCATTCATCTCTTACCAAGGTTACATTGATTACCAATTCGGCATGAAAGATGAATACGCTCAAGTAAGCAACGGCGGCGCAATGTTCAACGGTATCTACTGGCACTCAGATCGTTTCGCAGTTGGTTACGGCCTGAAACTATACAGCGATGTATACGGCTTTAAAGATGGCGCAGACCTACCATGGGATGCTTCTTCACAAGCTGACTCTTCTGGCGTAGGTCACTACGTTGCAGTAACTTACAAGTTCTAATCGAACTTCTAAGAAAAGTTTCCTAAATGGCACCCTCGGGTGCCATTTTTTATTGCTTTCATTTAATGCCTCGCTATCCTTGCAGCATCACTTTCTTATCTCGGTATTGCTGTGAACATCACGATTGTTGGACCCGGAGCGATTGGTTCTTTGTGGGCCATAAAACTACTTCAAGCTGGTCATAATGTCTCTTTTTGGAGTCGTTCTTCTGACACATCTATAGACCTATCACTTGATGAGCAAACCTCACTCTCCTTCAGTAACAACAATATCGAAAAGCTATCTGCGAGTGACTTAGTGATCGTCACGGTCAAGGCTTGGCAAGTAAAAGAAGCCACCACTCCGTTACTTCAATATCTCGACCCTGACACCATTCTTATGTTCATGCACAACGGAATGGGCGCGGTCGATAATATTGCTACTCAAGTCGATGGTTACCCCGTTGTATTGGCGACCACGACTCAAGCCGCATTCAAACCCAGCCGTAATCATGTATCTCATACAGGGTTAGGCCACACCCAATTGGGTGCTTTTAACCAAACGGGTCAACAGTGCACGTTTTTGGTTGATGTATTGGATGATGCTCTCCCCGCTGTGAGTTGGAACCCACAAATAGAAACCGCGCTTTGGGCTAAACTCGCCATCAATTGTGCTATCAATCCACTGACAGGGTTGGAACAAATCAAGAATGGTGAACTTGCAGACCAAAGGTTTGAGGGTATTTTAAGTTCTATCGTTGAAGAGCTAACACAAGTTATGCAGGCCGAAGAGATCGCTTGTTCATTCGACGGATTAGAAGCAAGTGTCAAGCAGGTCATCCAAGCCACGGCGCAGAACAACTCATCCATGAAGCAGGATATGTTTTACCAACGCAAGACAGAGATCGACTTCATCACTGGACACCTAATAAAAACAGCGCTTAAGCATCAGATAGAAGTTCCCGTTAACCAAAAGCTGTTCGATCAAGTCAAAGAGCAAGAAAATAGCTGGAATCATCAAGATTAGTCAGCAACGGTCAACAAGTCGCGATAAAATAACAATACCGCTAAGCATAACGCTGGCACCAATTTCCAAGATTTTAGGTAAGAATAGATGCTTGATATCAATCACATCCGAGAGCAGTTTCCTGCGCTATCACAAACCATCAATCAACAACCATTGATTTACTTAGACAGCGCGGCAACGACACAAAAACCTCAGGTAGTTATTGATGCCATTAGCCAATATTACTCCAAACAAAATGCCAATGTTCACCGTGGTAGCCATAGCTTAACAGCGAACGCGACCAGTCAGTTTGAAGCTGCCAGAGATAAGGTCGCTCAGTTTATCGGTGCAAGCTCTTCAAAAGAGATCATCTGGACTCGTGGTGCCACCGAGGCGCTCAATCTAATTGCTCAAACTTACGCAAGAAGTACCCTTCAGCCAGGCGATGAGATCTTAGTCAGCGAAATGGAGCATCACGCCAACATAGTGCCTTGGCAAATTGTTGCACAACAAACCGGCGCTAAAGTCGTTAAAGTACCGATGACATCGGATTGCGAATTTGACCTAGTCGCGTTTGATACGCTTTTAAATGAACGAACCAAGATTGTTGCATTAGCTCAGATAACCAATGTGACGGGTTCTCGTCAGCCAATTGAAGCTGTCATAGAAAAAGCACACAAGATGAATGCGATTGTTGTGGTCGATGGCGCGCAAGGCATCGTCCATGAGCCTATTGATGTTGCAGCTTTAGGTGCGGATTTCTACGTATTCTCTGGACACAAGCTCTATGCCCCTGCGGGCATCGGTGTGCTTTACGGCAAGCTTGAATTGTTAGAAGCGATGCCACCTTGGCATGGTGGTGGCAAAATGGTCGAGCGCGTCTCTTTCTCTGGCACTACTTTTTCAGAACTGCCAGGCAAATTCGAAGCGGGCACGCCAAATGTGGCAGGAGCCATAGCACTAAGCACCGCAATAGAATGGTTAAGTGGTTTTGTACAACAAGATGTCGAAAATCATATCCACCAACTACAACACGAGACTTATCTTGCTCTCAGTAAACTGGATGACATTCAGATTTTAGGGTATCAACCTAACGCAAGTGTGATTACTTTTGTGATGGATGGTGTTCACCATCAAGATATAGCGACTCTACTGGATCAGCAAGGTATCGCAGTACGTGCAGGACATCATTGTGCTCACCCATTAATGGATGCACTTAATGTGAAAGGAACGGTGCGAATTTCATTTGGTATTTACAACACCATGGAGGATGTTGAAAAACTCATCGCGGCAATAGAAAAAGCCGTTGATATGCTTTAGGGAGTAGCGAAATTACTTAGGGTTGGCGTTTAACGTCAACCCTTTTTGCTTCTGTGTATCAAGGAGATATTAAGCACTTAGCTCTTGGATTTGAGCAACAATCGCTTTTAATCCATTACCGCGAGATGGGCTAAGGTGGGTAATTAGACCGATTTGTTCAAAGTAACCATCAATATCGAACGCTTGAACCTGCTCTGATGTTTTTCCATCATACGCAGCCATCACTAATGCAATCAGACCGCGCACAATACGAGCATCAGAATCAGCACAAAAGTGCCAAACACCGTCGATATTTTGAGAAACCAACCACACTTGGCTTTCACAGCCAGAGACAATCACCTGCTCACTTTTCAGTTCATCAGGCATCGTTGGCAGTTTCTTACCCCATTGAATCACTTGGCGATAACGGTCTTCCCAGCCGCTGAATGTCTGCATCTTCGCGACGATATCATCACTGGTAATTTCAGTGCCGAATGGAGAGCTTGGGAATGTGGTCATTTTAATATCCAGTCGATTGTTAATTGAGTAGAAGACGTTACTTAGCGTGCTTTTGAATCAGCTTTTCGACGATACGTGAAACAGCCACAAAGCCAAACGTCGCTGTTACAACCGTTGCCGCACCAAAACCCGTCGCACAATCCATGCGTTTTGGACCTTCTGCTGTCGCTTTCGCAGCACATACACTGCCGTCAGCTTGAGGGTATTTCAGCTGTTCAGTTGAGAACACACAATCGATACCAAACTTACGTGCTGGATTCTTAGGGAAGTTATGATGACGACGAAGGGTATCTTTTAGCTTCTTCGCTAGCGGATCTTGAATCGTCTTCGTCAGATCAGCCACTTTGATTTGAGTCGGATCGATTTGACCACCCGCACCACCAGTGGTGATCACCTTAATTTTGTTGCTACGACAATATGCCAACAGTGAAGCCTTAGCTTTCATGCTATCAATCGCATCTAATACAAAGTCGAACTCTTTCGACAGGTATTCAGCCTGATTGTCTGGGCCGATGAAGTCGTCAATCAGGTTAACTTTACACTCAGGGTTAATCAGCTTAACGCGCTCTGCCATCACTTCAATTTTGCTTTTACCAACGGTACCCGACATTGCGTGGATCTGACGGTTGATGTTGGTCACACACACATCATCCATATCGATCAAAGTCAGCTCACCTAAACCAGTACGAGCAAGCGCTTCAACCGCCCATGAACCTACACCGCCAATACCGATCACGCACACGTGTGCAGCTCTAAGTATGTCGACTTCACTATTGCCATATAGGCGACGAGTGCCACCAAATCGTTGGTCATAGTTTTCTGAAGCTGGAGTGGTCAATTCACGCATTGTTGCCGCCAATTTATTTCTGAGAAAAAGAAAAGAGTGCGTTTTATACGCACTCTTGAATAAAAAGTCTAGGGGATTAGCGATTCGCTTTCAATGCCCTATTTTATTGTAGCTTACTCAACCTTTTCAGGAGGCAAAGCCCAAGGCGCTTCAGTTGCGCTGCCATCTAAACCGAGCTTCCACACACGACCAAAATGCTTGTAATGGCCCGCTTCTGTACCCGCTCGAGGGCCCATGCCGTGGTAAAGGTCCAAATGGTTTTGCTTAACCGCGCCGCCCGTATCCAAAACCAATAGCAGTCTTAGTTGATGAGCGCCGCTCCAAGTACCATCAGCATTCAGTAGTGGAACCTCAGCAAGAATCGGTGTTCCCATAGGTAAGATAGAGCGATCGCCCGCTACCGCCGCCATCGGTAATAGAGGAATGCCCGCGCTGCCCATTACCGATAGGTCGTCTCTCGCTTCAAAGAAAACGAAAGAAGGGTTTTGCTCAAGCAGCTCTTTGACCACTTCAGGATCGTTTGCCAATACCCACTCTTTGATTGCTTTTAGCGACATTTTTTCGCGTGGAACTAAGCCTCGTTCAATCAGAACACGGCCAATGCTCACATAAGCTTTATTGTTCTTACCCGCGTAGGCGAAATACTGCAGCGTGTCATCATCACCGAAGTGTACAAATCCACTGCCCTGTACTTCCATCATAAATGGGTCGATACGGTTTGCTGAATAACCTAACTCAAGGCCTTGACCTTCTAATGCGCCGTTGTAAATCTCTTCGCGTGTTGGACACTCTTTGCCACACTCAGGAAGCCCGTAAACAGGGTAACGGTATTCTTCATTCGCTTCGTGGCGCAGCTCCATCACAGGAGAAAAGTAGCCCGTGAACAAAACATTGCCTTGTTTATCACCACCACCTAGTTGAGCGGTTTGAACGCCAAAATTCGCTAGCTCGCTTGGATCTCCACTCAGCATCGCCCACTCATTGAGTTGTTGATAAAGCGGCTCATAGATTTTAGCCATCGAAGGGGATTTAGAAACCACTATCTCAGCTTGTTCTGCAAATGCGGTGTAGTCTCTTGGTTTATTGGATTCAACCTGATCGACCTTATTCAAGGTGCGAGGAAATTCGTCATCAAGGTGTTGCTGAGCAAGATCAGTGGGTTGAGCACAGCCAAATAACAAAGAGGCAGCGACAAGGGGAAGCCATTTTTTAATCACAAGAGTCATCCTAAAAATTCTATGCATCGAGGATGACAAAAACAGTCAGATAACACAATCTTAGATTGTAAGAGTTTACAAGAAGATAACCTATCGGACGGAGTTATCGATATGGCCCTTAAGGCGGAAGATGGGATTGTAGTGACTGTCAGAATCGAGCACCATTTCTGTATTGTCAGAATTGGTCATGCGGAAGCGATAGGTTTTATCACCCGCCTTGTATTCAAAGTAGTTTCCATCAAAGTCAAAGCTCGTCGAAACAACAGACCCACGAACTGACACACCATTAGCATTCAGAACAAACTCATCGGTCGCATAATGTGCAACATCTTGCTCTATCCAAGTGCCGTATATCAGATTGTCGGGCGTCGCCGCATTTTGCACTCGGGAAAGCACATCGCCGAACAAAGAAACCACCGCAAACGAACCCACTAAGGCTAGAACCATTAAACAACGTTCAATGATCTTACGCTTCAACTTAGATTGATTGCGCTGATCAGCTTCGCTGTAGAGACCTTTGGTTATCTCATCGATTTTGTTCTTTGTTGCTGGAGCTTGTTGCATTCGGTGACTACTCATAAGGATGCTATGCGCATTCTACACTGAGACAGTTTATATATTGAAGCCTAGATAAGAATAGTTTGCGCTTTATTCCAAAAAGGTGTTGTTTACATTTGAATTTAAATGCTAAATTATCGAATAAATAAACAAAATGGACTTGTTCTGTGAAATTAAGAAGTACAGCGCTAGTAAAAGGTTTCAGACAATCAACCCCTTACGTAAATGCTCACCGTGGCAAAACCATGGTCATTATGCTGGGAGGCGAAGCCGTTGCCGACAGGAACTTTGGTAACATTATTAGTGATATAGCCTTGCTCCACAGCCTTGGAGTAAAGATTGTTCTCGTTCACGGGGCAAGACCGCAGATCAACCAATTGCTCGCCAAGCAAGATTGCCATACGCCTTATCACAAGAATATTAGGGTCACTGATGAATATTCTTTGGGCGTTGCTATGCAGGCTGCTGGACAGCTTCAACTTGCCATCACCGCACGCCTCTCAATGAGCTTAAACAACACGCCGATGGCAGGCACTCAACTCAATGTTATGAGTGGTAACTTCATTACGGCTCAACCGCTTGGCGTGGATGACGGTACGGATTATTGCCATAGCGGGCGTATTCGTCGAATCGATATCGAAGGGATCAATCGCACGCTTGACCAAGGTTCAATTGTACTGCTTGGCCCTATTGCCAGCTCCGTGACAGGCGAAAGCTTTAACCTACTTTCTGAAGAGGTCGCTACCCAAGTTGCTATTCGTCTAAAGGCCGACAAGCTGATTGGCTTCTGCTCCGAACAAGGGGTAACAGATGAACGCGGTAACGTGCTCGCCGAACTCTTCCCTAAAGATGCCAAGCAAATTCTAGAACGATTAACGGAATCTCAAAATCCTGCCGAAGACATGAGCACAGGAACACTGCGCTTCTTGAAAGGAGCGATCTCCGCTTGTCGAGCTGGTGTGCCTCGTTGTCATCTAATCAGCTACAAGGTAGATGGCGCATTAATCCAAGAGTTGTTCTCTTTTGACGGTATTGGAACCCAAGTGGTCATGGCTAGTGCCGAGCAAGTAAGACAAGCTCAGATTGACGATATTGGTGGCATATTTGACCTTATTCGTCCTTTGGAAGAACAAGGCATTCTCGTTCGTCGCTCAAGAGAACAATTGGAACAAGAGATTCACCGCTTTACGATTATCGAAAAAGACGGACTGATTATTGGTTGCGCTGCACTATATGCGTATCCGGAAGATCACATGGCAGAGATGGCGTGTGTGGCGATTCACCCTGACTATCGCGATGGAAACCGTGGGCAATTGTTGCTGGATTACATGCGTCACCAATCAAAATCTCGTGATATCGACCAGATTTTTGTCCTTACTACGCACAGCCTTCACTGGTTCCGTGAACAGGGTTTTTACGAGATAGCGGTTGATGAATTACCGATGGAAAAACAAGGGTTATACAACTATCAGAGAAACTCAAAGATCTTGGCGCTCAACGTATAAATAAAGTTTTGGAGCACAATCTCACTTCGACAGAAAAATAATTGCAAATGTAATCGTTTTCTATATGAGATTTATTAACTATGCACTTTCACTCACACGTATAATTGTATAGAATTTAGACGCTTTAATAATCTTAACAAATGTTTTTATTGGAATTGCCATCTCGATAGTCATGTCGAACTCATTGAGGTGGTCACTGCACGGATTGCTATACCCGTTGACGGCCAGCACGCTAACATTAGCTCTGCTCGTTAATATAAACAGCAAAAAGAGCAATATTGATATGAGAACCATTGTTTGTAACTCGCTGCAAAGTTTTTGGGATATGGCTGATAACCAATTCTTAGAAGGGCTAGACGTACACTGCGTGTTCCCTGTTAGCGAGAATCTAAAAGAGTTTATTTTGAATTGCCAAGCAAAGTACAAGATAAACCACATATCGTTTACTCGAGCGTTTTTAGGCTCTGATTCCTAATAACGCTCAAAGCAACCAAGGATGGTTGCTTTGTGTTTATCTAGCCCTAAGTTCAAAACCTTCTCTAGCCGTCCATAACGACTAATTCGTTAAGCGACTGCCTAAACCACTCACTCGCTCTGTTTTCACCTTAATCCCACGCTTCAACACATTTGTATCGCTGAACATCATCAGTCGTTTCTTCGCACGTGTAATACCTGTATAGATAAGCTCCCGCGTTAAAATAGGGCTGAAATCTGGCGGCAAGATCATTAAGGTCAGATCAAATTCACTACCCTGAGATTTGTGTATTGTCATTGCATAAGCCGTTTCATGATCGGGCACTCGGCTTGGTAGCACAGCTTTTACGCTGCCATCGGGCAACTCAAAATAGACCTTCAAACGAGGGGTTAAGTCAGGTTGACTAGAACCCGCCTCAAGCATACAGATACCAATATCACCATTGTACAAACCCAAGCCATGATCATTTCGCGTCACCATAACAGGACGTCCGTGATACCACAGCTCATCATTATGAGGGCTCACCAAACGCCTTGCGGCCAGTGCTCTTTCAATTCTGTGGTTGAGGCCTTTAACACCAAAATCCCCTTCACGAATGGAACACAACAGTCGGCATTGGCTGAACAAATCGAGTACCGATTTCGCTCTCGCTTCTTGAGTTTCTAACTCTTCCAACGGCACATTCATTCTATTGAGGTACGCACCATACTCGTTAACCAAAGTACGCAGCATCAGGTTATAGCTGTCACTCGACAGAGGGTGGTTTTCGATATCGCCAAAACCTTTGGCAAACACTTGGTCTACTTGATTCGCAGAACCATTATTGATTGCTTTTGCCAGCTGACCGATACCGGAGCGCGCATCGAAACGATAACTCTTCTGCAGCATACACAAGCTATCCGCAATCGCAGGCGGATTCACCGCTCCAGCTTTGTCTTGTCTTGGTTTAGCTATCGCATCAAAACCTGTCATCTCTGCAATCAAATTGCCTTGCGCTGTGCTGTACCCTGCAGAGTTGAATGAACAGATATCACCGAGCACAGCACCTGCCTCTACTGAAGCGAGTTGGTCTTTATCACCCAATAAGATGAGCCTTGCGTGCTCAGGAAGTGCATCCACCAGCTTATACATCATCGATAAATCAACCATCGAAGCTTCATCCACTACCAATATATCAAGGTGAAGTGGATTACGTCGGTTATGTCGAAACTCAGCACGGTTGGGAATAGCACCAAGCAATCGGTGCAAAGTGCTCGATTCCGTTGGTATGTTGGCTTTCACTTCAGGCGCTAATGGTAACTGTTCAATCGCTTTACCGATCGATTCAGTTAAACGCGCCGCCGCTTTACCCGTTGGTGCCACGAGCTTTATCGTTGGCGTTTTACCTTGGCTTAGTGATTGCTCGACCATCGCTGACAGTAATTTGGTTACCGTGGTTGTTTTACCAGTACCCGGCCCACCAGAGATCACTGCAAAGCGACGACTTAGAGCTACTGCTGCTGCCACTTTTTGCCAGTTTAAACATGCCGATAGTGGTACTAAACCGTCTAGAACATCTAAGTCCGTTACCTGCTTGGCTTGAACAATCGCTTGGTCAATTGCGCCCCAATTCAAAGATTGCTCATCGACAATATCAAGATGATCACACACCAACTGTTGGCGCAGTACCTGAGACGTCTGCTGATTTGTTTCAGCCTTGGCTAAGGCGTTAAACAGAAAGTGATAACTACGTGCGAAAAGCTGATTGAGTGTTTCCGTCAGCGCCTTTTTCTGTTCAATATTGAACTCTACCGGCTTACTTAAACGATTTAAGGTGTCAGCCAGCACAACCTCATAGTTCCAGTAACGCTGTAAGTAGACGCGCTGTCCATCAAACATCAGAGGCTTAACACAGTCATTAGTTGCGCCAACGAGGTTAGATGATTGCAAAACAGTCACCCAATCAATACCTAATAGCTCTTGATTCAATTGCAGCGCCGTTTCACCGTACAACCCAAGTAACTGGGCTATATCTGCCGTTTGTGCAGGGCCTATCGTATGCTGCTGTATAAGCTGAGTACAAATGTGTCCTTTGCCTAATTCATGGCTCACTACCCCAGCGAGAAAGCCGATCTCTTGAGAGTAACTCGTGGCTTGCTGAGCAATAAAACGGGCAAACTGATAATCCAACTGACGAATCGAACCCTTATCTGCAAGAAACTTGAGTACATCCATAAGTTGCTCAGGAATAAGTGAAACTGGCTTCGTTGTGTTCGCTGTTTCTATGCCGGTATTAGTGGTCGTTGTTGTCATTATAAAAGCCCCATCTGTCCAGTTTCATCGTCATTCAATTGTGCTGAACGTCTGTCTATCACTTTACCGTCAATCAATTGATCCATTTCATCAAGTAACGCCAGTGTTGGTTTCGCCGAGAAAATACCTTGCTGAGATTGACCGTCCATTCCTCGTAAGAACAAGTAGTACACGCCGCCAAAATGTTGCTCGTAGCTGTAATTGGCAACACGACTACGTAAGAAACGGTGCAACGCCAATGCATAGATTTGATATTGCAGATCATAGCGGTGGTCGGCCATCGCCGATTTCAATGCTTCACCATGGTAGACAGCAACATCATCTCCTAAGTGATTCGATTTCCAGTCAAGTACATAGTATTTACCTTGATGCTCGAACACCAAATCGATGAAACCTTTCAACATGCCTTGCACGGTTTGGAAACCTAGGTCGCCCGCTTTCGCCGATAACGGATCATGATATTGAATGGTTTGATTCAATTCAGATGCAGCCAACACTTCGATTGGTAATAAGAACTCCATCTCAACTAAGCGTTGTGTTGAGTCTTTCTCGCTTAGTTTTAAGTTCTTGCCGTCTAATGCGGTGTTCAGCACTGTATCGACCAGTTGCTGAAGCACAGGTAGCCACTCTAATTCATATTGCTCTGATTCTAATAAGTGAGTGATTACTTGCGTGTTATGTTCACTGGTTGCTGGCTCGGTAAATTCAACCTCCTCAAACAAGGTGTGTAAGAAAGTACCTGGGCGAGCACCACGAGGGAACGTAAAGATAGAGCGTTCAGGCTCAATCAACTCAGACTCATCCTGCTCATCAGCCGAGTCAATATCGAAACCAGACACCTCAATGGTCGCATCATGGCTCGCGCCGTGACTGCCCTGTTTGACTAAGCCTGAGTAACTGGTAATACGCCAAGATCGGTCAATTGAAGCCTTAAGTTCACTGGCCTGTAAGTCGTCACTCACTTGCTCTGTTTGTACAAACACCTGTTCATGAGCGGTTGGTGTTTCGGCTAACAGCACACTTGAATTTTTGCCTTCAATTGCCGTTAGAGCTTGATGCAATTCGGCAATACCCTGCTCTTGTCCGTTTTGAACCAAGTAGCCCATCGCACTCAAATGCACGCCTGTCGGTTCTTTGGTTGAACGCCCTTTACGCAGTGGCGCTATACCAATAAAACAGCCATAAACCGCACGAGTCAGCGCTACATAAACCAGGCGCAAATCTTCCGCTAGTCGTTCTTTATCGGCTTGCGCTAAGGCACTGTCGCTGCCAGTAATATCGAGTACTGTGGTGTCTGAATCATGGTCGTAGAACTTACCTTCACTCGCTTCACGATAGCTTGCAACGAACGGCAAAAATACTAAGTCATATTCCAAGCCTTTCGATTTATGAATGGTAACGATTTGAACCAAGTTTCTTTCTGATTCAAGGCGTTGAATGTCGTCGTCACTGCCACCTAAACCATTTTGTGCATCTGAGATTGCTTCAGCCAGCCAACGCAACAAGCCATAGTCACTGTCGAGTTCTTGTCTTGCTTGTTGCAACAATTCGCCAATGTGCATTAAATCAGTGAGTGAGCGCTCACCATTTTCTTCTTCCAGTAAGCGTTCCGCGAGATGTCGTTTACTGATCACGCTGCGAAGCATTGGCAACACGCCGCGCTGAAGCCACAACTTACGATATTCTCTAAACTCGTTAACGACGTTTTCCCACACCACTTCATCGTTGTTGAGTTCATCCAATGATGCGGCATCCAGAGCAAACAACTCCGACGCTAAACTGGCGCGTAATGCTCGGTCATTTTCAGGTGTCAGCACCGCCTGCAACAAACGTTGAATATCTTGTGCGACCAAGCTGGTGAACACACTGTCTCGGTTGGATAAATACACGCTCGCAATGCCTTGTTCCGACAACGCGTTCTTAATCAGACGACCTTCACTACCGGTTCGAACCAAAACAGCAATATCACCCGCATTCACGGCATGTTGTTTTTTGCCGTTATCAAAATAGGCTTGCTGGTTTTGAGAAGCGGTCAGAATGGTTTGAATTTGACTCGCCGTCGCCTCGGCCATGGCTTTGTGATATTCGCCTTTAGGTAGTGGCTTATCTTCTGCATCTTGTAACCAAAAGGTCAGTGCGTGTTGAGTTTCTCCGTTCATCACCCATTGGCGGTTGTCAGCCGATGGACTGGCAGCGACGGGCAGAAATGGAATGTCTTGGTCGTAGATAAACGGGCTATCCGAATTCATAAAGACTTGGTTTACCGCGCTGACCATATCAGCACTCGAACGCCAGTTAGTGCCTAACGTATAGTGAGCACTAACTTGGTTTCTTGCCTTGATGTAAGTAAAGATATCCGCGCCACGGAAACCGTAGATAGCCTGTTTCGGGTCACCGATCATAAACAGACCGCATTGCGGGTTATCAAGGTAGATTCGGCTAAAAATACTGTATTGAAGCGGATCGGTATCTTGGAATTCATCGATCATCGCCACCGGGTATAAGGTGCGGATTCTCTCCACCAGCAGTGATTGCTCATCCACATCAATCGACGCAGATAACTGAGTCAGCAAGTCATCAAATGATAGCCACTGCTTCTGCTGCTTAGCCTTAGCTAACATGGTTCGACAATGAGTAATGGCATGCGCCAATAACGGAGCTTTCAAGTCGGCAGGGTTATTTAAGAAGTCGTCAATCGCCTCAAACACCGCGTGCTGAGGCGCGGTGCCTTTTGGTGTTTTTTCAATTAGAGTGGCTTGGGAGAACTTCTCTAACTTGTCTGGATATTGATAATCATGAGTGTCGCTTTGTGCCCATGCAGTCACCGCTTCTAACCAAGTCGGCAAAGACTTCTTGGTGTAGCTGCGCTTGTTCACATCCGAGCCTGAAATCAAAGCCAAAAAGTCCGCTTCAGACTCACACCACAGTGCTTTAAGCTGCTTCACTTTGTCTAGGTTCTGATTGTGTAGAGTTTGCAAATCACCCGACATCGCGTCGACGGTTAGCTTCAATGGAGAACCCGTCAGATAACGATTGACGTCTGCTAACAATGCAGCCGGTGAACCCCAAATATTACGAACCTCACCAGCCAGTTGAATCGGCAGCGGGTAAAACTGCTTACGCCAGTAGTCAGCTACCACTTGCGCTTTAAGATGGCTTTCATCAGTCACAAACTCATTATCAAATCGGCTGCCAGACTCGAAGGCATTTTGAGTCAACATACGCTGACAGAAGCCGTGAATGGTGTATACCGCGGCTTCGTCCATTTGCCTTTCGGCATTGAGCAGTGTTTTCGCAGCGCCAGCGTGGTCTTCGATTTCTTGTAGCAAAGGAGCAATCACTGGGTCATCACTTTGCCCACGAGCAAACGCTATGCGAGCATCATGGATTCGCGCACGGATACGGTCTCGCAGCTCAGCCGTAGCTGCTTCAGTAAAGGTCACCACCAGAATTTGGTCTACGGTTAGCGGCTCATGGTGTCGAGTGGCTTCAGTCAGATCACCTTGTGGAGCGGCCGTGCCATGCCCGAGCAGTAGGCGTAAGTACAAGCCAGCGATGGTAAATGTTTTACCTGTACCCGCTGATGCTTCAATTAAACGCGCGCCATGAAGTGGAAACGTCATGGTATTGAGTGTCTGTGGAGCAATTACCTGAACACTGCTTGTGGTCGTCATGCCTTACTGCCTTCTGATAAATATGTTGTTACAAATGTGACCTAGCGTGGAAAACGTCATTCAATTTACGTCCTACGCTAATTTGTTAATAGTTAGTGCGATCTCTCTCACGGATCAATTCGGATCGCCTCGCTACTATGCGCCCACGAGTTCAGGAGCACGTACGAGTTTTGTACTTTACGGCGTTACTTTGAACCACAGAATAATGGTCCCTCTGACCTGTGGCCGTACAGCGAACGCCCTACACTAATAATGATTTACTGGCGGCCACTTTATTTCCTGTACCTTGCTTCTATTCACCTTGATTCCCTACATCTTGAAAGCAAGCGTACCAAACGCTTACCAGCGACTCTCTTTTGTCTTTCATTAATTCAGCGCACTCGCTATTGATCTTGTCGATCACAGCCACCTACTCCTGATCTTCCAGATCGGCAGCAGCCAACCTTGCCGCCTGTAGCACAAGCGTTGAATACATACGCGACTCAGTAGCCAATTCATCGTCCCATTTAGACCAGATTCGTGAGATGTAGGTATCTCTACCCTCGCCCGTGAAGGCGAAGCTGTCATTAAAGGTATCGGCCATTTTCTTGAGTGACTTTTCTTCATCATCGACCCACTTACCACGGCTAAAGCCCGCTTCAACACCAGCTAATGCCGTTTTCGGGAAGTATGGCAATGGTGCAGTCATACCTTGATAAAACAGTCGTACTAACTCAGCTAATATACTCTTCGCTTGCTGCGCATCGCCGATAGGTTGTAGCGTTTGGTGAACCACGCCCTCTTTTCTGTCATAGCCAATAATATGGGTCGTTTTTCCGTGTCCCATAACAGCGCAGGATAGATGATCAATCCACGCAGCCAAGTAATCTTGAGAGCGTATTTTGCCGCTACGGAAACGCACTAGACCTGATTGATAGTTTTGAGTTAACCACCCCATCAAGCGAACAGGCTTACCTTCGCCTAACACGTCAAACTCGATATTCACTTCGAGATCTTGCTGCGGTGATCCGCTCACAAATCTAATCTCTTTGGCTAAGTCTTCCGCTTGAACACGGTTGGTTTCAAATTCGATGTCACCGAAGGCGCCGACCGGTAATCGACCTTGGGCTTTTTGCTCAGAGACAAACAGTCGCACCGCTTCGTCTGCGCCTTCTGGGTGGTCCAGCAACACTTGCAGCAGCGCATCTTTAAGCTGGAAGCTTTCTAAGCCATTAAGCACGAACGGCTCGTCGTCTTCCATTACCGGAAGCGGTGGCTCAAACACGACTTTTAGACGGCGATTAAAGAAGTATTGCACCGGCAAACGCCAGAAACGCTGTAGCTCAACCAAATCGAGTTCTAACGGATAGCTCGCACCAAGCAAATAGTCATCCAATGCACGATTGAATTCACCACTGCGTTCACCAGAACGATTAGCCGCAGGAAGCCATTCTTTGGCGTAACTCAGCACATGGCTTGCATCACCTTGGGTAAAGGCTGCAGGGCTAAATGGTGTCATGGTGTGCTCAAAGCTGATCGCTTGAGTCAACTTAATGCCTGAATCATCACTTGGTAGTGCTTGGTCTTCACTTAGGCAGTAGTTTTGCTGACAATACTCAATCAATTCAGATACCAACACCGACGGCACTCGCTCGGTATTATCTTGAATCGAACGCCCAACATAACTGATGTACAAACATTCTTGCGCTGACAGCATCGCCTCTAAGAATAGGTAGCGGTCATCATCACGACGCGAACGATCGCCAGGTCGTGTGCGTCCGTTCATTAGATCAAAACCTTCTGGCGGCATTGAGCGAGGATAAACACCATCATTCATGCCTAACAAACAGACGGTTTTGAACGGAATAGAACGCATCGGCATCAAGGTACAAAAGTTAACTTGGCCAGCTAAGAAACGCTGGCTAATGCGCGCGCCAGATAACTTATTATTGAGGTACTGGTAGATAATGCTTGGCGACAGTTCTTGTTCGTACAAGGCATCATCAAGCTGTTCGTTCAGTTGCGAAAGTGCATCACGAATCGATTTGAGCACCACCTCGCCTTCCAGTTCAACCACAAAGAAATCATCAATCATTTGCAGCAAGGTTTCACGCCACATCTCGATAGATTGGGTTTCAGTTAGTCGTTGGCGGTAATGAGCGATACGGTCAATAAAGTGCGCTAACTTACCCGCAAGTTCGGCGTTAATACCCTGAACTTCGTTATAAGCCGCAATCGGAGAATGTTCAGTTTCAAACAAGCCCGCAGAGTCTGACATCGCATAGCCCAGTAACATACGCTGAATACCAAATAGCCAGGTATTTTGCTCAGTCGCAGGTAGATCAAATTCTGTTGCAGTTGAAGCATCAACCCCCCAACGAATGCCCGCCTCTTCAACCCATTGCTTGGCTTGCTCGAATTGAAACTCGTCAATACCAAAGCGTGCCATCATCGCAGGAATTTCTAACAGCTCTAGCAACTCAGAGGCTAAACAGCGCGTGTTCGGTAGCGCGACCAATTGCATGAAAGCGGTCAGAATTGGGCTTTCTTGGTCTGCAGTTCTATCCGAGATCGAGTAAGGGATATAACGCTCACCCGGAGCATTACCAAATACCGCCTGAATAGCAGGGCTGTAAGCATTGATGTCTGCCACCATCACAATGATATCGCGTGGTTTTAAGCTTGGATCAGCATCAAACATCGCTAACAACTGGTCATGGAGAACCTCCACCTCGCGCATTGGGCTGTGACAAGCGTGTACCGTCAACGAACGATCGCCCAGCTCAACCACTTGTTTGTGGTTGCTGGAGTCTAAGATGTGATCGTCTTGGTGCTCTTCTAACTCAAGAATATCGGCTTGCAGTTGATGCAGCAGGCTGTCTCTCTCGACATCAATAAAGAACTCATGCTCTTCGCTGTCTGATTGAGACAGCAAGAACAGGTTATCTCTGCCCAGTTTACCCATAGACGCCAGTAAGCTATTACCGACCGCTTGGCTGGTATGCAGTTCGTCTTCAATATTGGCTTCAATGCCATCTTTTAATGGTGAGACTTCGCCTTCTAGCTGAGGTAAACCATCAACCAAAGCAAACTGCTTACGACGCTGCGCTTCCACTCTTGCCAAGTATTTACGATCGCGAATATCGCCCCAATAATGTTGGCAAGGGTTGGTAAACATCAGGTGGACATCAATCTGCTCGCCAAGTGCTTTCAACGCGTCCATATAACGAGGAGGCAGCGAAGAGATACCAAACACAAACAGACGCTTAGGTAAGTGTTGTAGCTGACCTTGTTGATTGGCTAGCGCTTCAATGAAGTCGTGATACAAGTTGCCACGGTGGTATTTAGATTGGCCTTGAGACAGAGTTTGATCATAGAGTGCCTTCCACAAAATGGGTTGCCAAGGGTGCTCTTGCTGCCCTTCACTATCTATCAATTCTGTAACGGGCTCTCCCGCTTCCCACATCGCCATCCACTCAGGTCTATACACCAAGTATCCATCGAAGATATCGGCAATTTTCTCTGCCAATTGATACAACTTAGAGTCATCTTCGTCGTTTTCAAGATAGCGCTGTAGGGGTAAGAAATCAGGGTGGTCAAGTTTCGCGGGTAACAAACTCATCAGCTTCCACGTCATCGCTTCTTTGTTAAAAGCACTGCGTTTAGGAACATCAGGAAGCACTTGGGTAAACATATCCCAAATGAAGGTTGCTGGAAGTGGGAAATCGATATTTGCTGCTACGCCAAACTCTTTGGCGAGTTCCATCTTAAGCCATTGAGACATACCCGGGCTCTGAACCAAGATCTGCTCTTTTTCGAAAGGATTGGCTAAAGGGTCACTTTTGATTAAGTGAACGAGAAGAATTTTTAAAGTATCAACTTTATTGGAATGGTAAACAGTAAACAAAGTGCACTCACGCTAATCTTGCCACAATATAAAGCCAGATTAGCATAAGTGCCGTGTTTGGATTAGGAATATAAGCTTATGAAATGCCAAAAACTTACTATCTATTGGTAGCTCAAGCTAAATCCTGTTAACTGCTTACCGTTATGCCGCTAAGTTGGATTTTATTTAAGCACAGAAACCCAATATCAGTAGCTGTAATTGTCAATTACCACGTTTTGTCTAGGTCAGCATAAAGCTGATAATCGCCCTTTACGTCATCCCAATGATGCAATTGATGCAATAATTCAGCTTTAGTTAACTTGAACCTAAAGTGTTCTTGGTAAGACTTCTCTATTGGCGTATTCAATATGATAGGCTCATCAGTAAACTCAAAAAACCAGTATAGGCCATCTTGTTGACTATCTTTACCCGTAAACTGTTGGCTTATTTTACTTCGTGGTAGCAACTTCACATTAGCCACACGATATAGATACTTTGAAAATTGACTATTATCAGTCACCTTATTACGAACAGTGATCAATAAATAACGAACTTCACGAACAATGTTACGGTGCACATTTTGGCGGTTGGTCGCTAATAGCTGTGTATGATACCCCTTAAGCTTGCCACTCCGAGCTAGATTCAAGTAACTATCATCACGACCGATTTCATTTAATGGAGCTACCATCGTCAGATCTTGATAACGAGCACTACAGCTTCCATAAGGTGCAATACGAGCTGAATCTTCGATGAAATAGTAGTCGTTACTTAACCTAGAGCGACTTGTAATACTCGCTCCTAATTTTTGCTGTAAGTAGTTTTTCAGCCACAAGTTATGACCCAATTGATTGTTAACACTTGGTAGCAGAGCAAACGCACCAATGCCAATTTGTTCGATAGCATCTTGGTAAGGGTTATGAGTATTCACTTGATCACAAAAACCTGGATATAAAGCAAAAGCGCCCATTACTGGTCGACTCTTAATCGGGTTTTCATTTTCTAATTTTTGCTGATGAATAATTGCATCACGGTAGCGGTGCATCTGGTTAATTGCATCTTCAGGTACAGCATCAAATCCCTTGTTATGAGCTTTGATTT
This sequence comes from Vibrio sp. 10N.261.51.A3, assembly GCF_041471965.1. Classification (NCBI taxonomy): domain Bacteria; kingdom Pseudomonadati; phylum Pseudomonadota; class Gammaproteobacteria; order Vibrionales; family Vibrionaceae; genus Vibrio; species Vibrio sp. 10N.261.51.A3. The sequence continues at coordinate 9,756 of NZ_JBFRPK010000069.1, read as the reverse complement.
GATAGTTATCGATTCGGTATTTAGCATCAAACAAAATGAGAAAGGACTCTTGATTTTCTAGTGTAACCTGCAGCACGATATCAGGCCGTTGATTTGCTGTCCAAGTGCGCTCTTTCTCTCCTTTAGGTGAAAAGGTCGGTTCATGAGCTAACTTGATAATCACTCCATCATCACGAGAAAACTCAAATGCAGCAGCCATTCCATCTTTACTAAATTGCTTTTCAAACTGCACTTGTTTTAACTTAGCTAACTCTCGCTTTATCTCTTTAAAACCAAGGCTTTTAATAACAGCCATAACTTCAACAAAACACCAAATTTCGTATAACTCAGCGACCGATTTAACCGACATATCCGTCTGATTTTTAGTATTATTTAAATAATATTTTAACTGCTGCCATGCTTTATAAGCTTTTGCATAGCCAGTGCCCTGTTGTAATACCTTCGACTCACCACCTTGCCCTTTGAAGGTACCAACTTCACGCCAAAGCTGATGCTTGCACATTTTGTTAAACGTATGCTGCCACGTTTGCACCTTTTGAATAAAAGAGCCTGACAATTGAGATTTTTCTGTGCGGGTAATAGTAGAAATTAAATGATGTAAATTATTAGCGACTTTATTAATAACCATTTTAATAAAACGATTTTCAGGCGTATCAATATGCAGTTTTTTAAAGCTAATAGGGAGTCTTGGGTTCGCCACTCCGCTTTGGATTAAATGTTGAGATTTTTCCGCCTGCTTTGGGTTCAATCGTTTATTAACCCGATCTAACTTTTGATACTTAGAAAAAGATTGCAGTCGATTATGAGGGGAGTTAATGACTTGCTTTACACCACTTTGCAGGTCTTCAACCAAACGCTGAAACTGAGCAAGCCAAAACAGTTCAAACTTTTCAGTACTGCGCTGTGATTGACTCACACCCTGATTTGTTTTGCTACTTAAGCTATAGCGCCAAAGAGGATAAATATCATCAATGGTACGATTAATCAAAGGAAGGTCTTGATCCATCACCATCTTTGTAGCAAAGATATTAAAGCTAACTTCAGCACTACAAAGCTTATCTCCCACTTGATACTCAATATTAAAACTGCAGTTACCGACATCATTACCAAAATTAATAGCAGCTTGTAGCCCATCACCATTTCGGGTTAGATGAAAAGCTTCTTCGATTAGACGATGCTTATGATTAACTGTTGCAGTATTCTTAATTACTGACCTTTCAAACTCAATATCAAACCAATACTGGCGATTTTCAAAAAAGAAAGGGGTAGCGATAGACGATGCACCCTCATCATCAAATGTAGCCGCTACTCCCCCCACACTAATCAATACAATATCACCAGAAGGCAATATCTGATCACGCTGTCTGTAAGTGTGCTCTAGTTTACTTAAAGGGCTATCAATATCATCACATGTAACATAAACCGTAAAATCATCATGTTTAGCTTTGATAGTCACACGCTTTTTCTTCACCATTTCTTACTGCTACCCTATCACCATTATTATGGCCAAAATGAGGTGAAGCCTGACTGCAACTTCGACTGCATATACTCAAGCTTAATCTTTGAGCGGCAGCTTACCTTGATTGGTGTGTCTTTATCTTCAATATTCTGACGCAATAAATCTGCACGTTCACCATCCCAAATAGCTTTTAAGGTGCTTTGATTTGATAGAACTTCTACTAACTTTTCTAATAGTGCACCGCCATCTTCCGTCGTCAACTTATCTTCATCACCTTCAACACGAGGTAATATCTTACACATTAAAAAGTCATCAAAAACAGCCGCTAATTCATCTTCATCCTTAGGAGAAAAACTAATGACTGATAAGCAAAGCTCGTTAAATGCGCGGTAAGCCAATTCAAATGCGGTACCTTTTAATACAGCATTTACTGACAAAAAGAACTCTTTCGTTTTCTCAGCAGTAGAATCAGCCTCAACTTGAGAGAACAGATCCAGCTTAGCTTGGCTATATATTGGATAACCTAAGGTTAATGGTTGTTTCTTCGCTTCAAAAAATTCATCTATGTCATTAGGAAAAAATTCTCCAAAATCGATACTCAATGCACGATCAATGACTTTTCGAGAGAAACCATGAGTCGTTTCATCCATATTAACCGTTCCGGCTACAATCAAGTTAAATGGAATCCCCAGACCGTACTGACAGAACAACTGCCATAGTTCATCATATTTATCATCATCAAAGCCTAAGCTTGAACGCAGCTTTCTATCGTAAACTTCATCTGTATCACCGTTCTCATCAGCTAACCCTAACGCTAATGGCTTCAGCAATGGATCGCTAGAATAGGTAAATTGGTCGTTGTCCCAACTCCAACTTCTTGTCTCTAGTACTGATAAATAATCTGCAAAGTATTGCTCGACTGGAGCAAGATTCATTTCATCCAAACAGAGCCAATAATATCGTACTTTTTGTTGAGTTTGACTACCACCAGTGACCACCAAACGTTCTCCACGCTGTTCATTAGAGTGAACCTGAACACTTAAACCACTATCAAAGATTCCACGCCAAGCTTTTGCGATGAACTGCAACACATCAGTGGTGATGTATTCCCCTTGACCATCTTTTGATAAGCGCGAGACATACCCCAACAAGTCGCTTGGTTCATGCCAATCAGGACGCACGGAAGTAAGGCAATAAGTTTCATTTAGAGAGCCAGTCGCTTCTACTTGTTTACGAACAAAGCGAGTCTTACCCGTTCCTGAAATACCGGCTAAAAGAAGGAATGGTTTAGATAAGCATTGCCGCTCTACGAAAACTGTAGGTTCTACAGGCTCATTACGTGTATTAATACCTGCATATAGTTCTAAAAGCTCTTTGATGTCAGATATTAAAGCATCATTATCTGGCATCTGGTCTGTCGGATAAAACTTAGCACCGGCAGAAGCCCACTCATAAGACTGACCCAATGTAGTATTCGATCGTAACTCAACTGTCTGATCCCATTGCATAAGCTGTTGGTTTGAGGTACGTATTCTATCTCGCATCTCTTTTGCTTTTTGCTTCGCTAAGGTTGTCCCATATTTGCTTTTTAACTCTGTGGTTCCGAAACCTAACGACAAGTAAACCCCAGAACCATCTGAGCGAAACAAATAAACAGGATATACACCTGATTGTGTTGAAGTTGTAATTTTTGAGTCGAGGATGGATAACCAAGCGACATCGGCCCAATTACCGGCTCCGGCACTCGCTTTCATCAGAAATCGTTCATCAAGATCCAATTCAGCCTTTAAACATGAAGTTAGATCTTTCCTTAGTAACTTAGCAATAGGGTGACTAGAAAATGGCTCTGTCTTTGCTTGCACCCAGTTACTTGCTATTTCTGATAATAGAGCCCTTAACTTCATAAATTCACCTTCATTTGACAACTCGAAGCTTATCGATTAAATCTTAGCTATTAATTCATGTACACTCTTTGAATTATACTTTTCAAACCATCTAATTGATATTAAAAACAAAGTAGACTAATCGTCTATTTCATCGACAAACGCATTGAAAACAGTATGGTTTTGACAGGTCGATAGAAAGCTAAATACCTGATCACAACATAGCTCACCACCAATGTTGCGACCACCAGTTCCAGTACTGCAAGAGCATGGACTTGAGTTATGTATTGGCTTGCAATGTCGACACTTTCCATCCAAGCCGCCAATTTAAACAGTGCCGTCGCACCAATCACGATAGGGAATGTAAACGCCGCATAACCAGGGCTAAATGGAAGACGAAGTAGTTTGAAAAACGCCATATAGATAATGAACGTCATCAACACTGCAATACCAAATAGTAAACCAATGATCACAGGTGAAGGGTTAGCAGTAACGGTTAAGTAACCCGCCAAAGATAGGCTTGCCGGTGCTGCCATAATCGCAATCGTTGGTTTTGCAGCATCTGGCACTTCGTGAGAGAAGATCAAACGGTAAACCATGATTGGTAGCATTACTGCGTAAACCAATAAGCCGAATACCAAAGTCGCGTTAGCTACTGGCTCTAAAACTGGATTACCTGAGAAAGAGACGTCAGCGACGATAATACCGATCGGTGGCACAAACCAGCTTGGCACCATGTGGTGAATCTCAAAGTTTTTAGCTCTGTGGTACAAAAAGCTCGTTAGAAACACAACATGCAAAGCCACAGAAGCCAACCACATAGCTTCTTGTAAGAATTGAGAGATTGGCGCCAAAGACGCTGACACCACCATGCACCCCATTGCAAATGTTGGTACCACACTGCCGACAACAGGGTGAGCAAGATCTTCACGCAATAGGTGACCATGAATCAAAAATTTCACAGCTAAAACAAGAAGTAATACCGCCGCAATGCCAGCACTGATCCACTGCACCAAACCCGGTGTATGTAAGATACCTTGTGCGACTAGAACACCATCCCAACACCAGCCTAAGCTTGCAATTGCGAGTGCTAACCCTGCCATGGGTGTTGGAGCTCCTGTTAATCTATATTTAATACGTTGAATCATGTCAGCCTCTCTTAAACCTAATTCACTAAACTTGTGAACTCATCAGCTTGTTGAAGCCATAATACGCTTGCGCTTCGTTAAACAATATCCAATTATATATAACAAGTGTTCATCAATACTGAACAGAATCCATTTTCACCAGCAGAGTAAAACTAGGAATCTGATGGCTAATATTTCAATAAAACAGCTCAAAGTGTTCGTCACTATTACTCAGCACTCGACATTGACTGCTGCCTCTGAGGCTCTGTTTCTGTCTAAAGCTGCGGTCAGCATGGCACTAGGCGAAATGGAGAAACAACTCGGCCACTCTCTATTTGACCGGGTCAACAACCGATTAATTCTCAACCAAGAGGGACATAAGTTACTTCCATTGGCGGATGAAATATTACATCGTGCTGCTGGTATTGATGTTTTGTTCCGTGATGATCAGCCTTTAAGTGGCAATCTAAAGGTCGGCGCGAGTGACACGATTGGTAATCAGGTCGCACCGTTTATTTTGTCAGGCTTTCGCGAACGAACTCAACATCAGGATCAAAGCTTGTTCATTTCAAACAGTGCACTGATCTGCCAAAAGTTGGTGGATTATGAACTGGATATCGCGCTAATTGAAGGAAAAACATTACACCCTGAACTCATTTCGAGTCAGTTTAGCAGCGATGAAATGTGCATTATTGTTAGTAATCAACATCCTCTCGTTGCCAAAGAAAAAGTGATTTTAAGCGATTTAGAAGACAGCCATTGGATTTTACGTGAATCAGGCTCAGGGACTCGCGAGTTTTTCCTTCGTGCCGTCGCACCGCGCATCGAACATTGGTATGAATCTTTTGAACTCAACACCACAGAAGCAATCATCAACTCTGTTTCTGCCGGTCTTGGCTTTGCCTGTTTGTCTCGTTTAGCTGCTCAGCGAGCGATCGATTCAGGCCGAGTAAAAGCGCTTAATGTGCCACTTGATATGAAACGCCGATTCTGGATGCTGGTACACAAGGACAAATATCAAAGCCCACTGCTGAAATCTTTCATGAGTTATTGTGAAGACTGGGCGGCACATCAAGATTGAGGCCGCATAGTACGGGCTCCAACTGGACTTTTAACATCAGAAACTGTATAAAAAGCCAGTAAAATTTATCAAACTTAGAGGATTAACCATGGCTGTTATCGTCAAGTACGTGGTGGAACGCAACGGAGAAGAGAAAATGACTTTTACCTCTAAAGCCGAAGCTGACGCATACGACAAAATGCTGGATATGGCTGATGAGCTTTTTGAACTGTTAGGCAAAAGCGATTTAGTTGAAGATGAAGGCAAGCAAGAAGAACTTGCAATGTACCTAGCGAAGAACAAAGAAGAAGTTCTTTACGCATTAGGTGCTAAGCGTAAGCCAGCTCCGAAAAAAGCTAAGAAGCTTGAAGCTGTTGAAGACGCAGAAGAAGATGCAGCTTAACTAGCTGATACCTTTCTAAAAAACGTCAATGACGCCTCTAATCAGAGTTCGTTATTGGCGTTTTTTTATACTTATCGAAATATAATGAAGCTTGTTTATAGTCGAAATCGCTCTAAACATTCGCTTGCATGAAAGTGTGAGGAAGATCTAATCTATAGCCATCAGGTGATGGGGTTCCACCTAAGCTTTTGCTTCAACCGCCCGTTCTTTCCGAACAGTGCTAATGACTCCTACAGAATCGAAAACAGGTAATACTGTTGGACGTATCGCTATTCCTCCATTTTGAAATGGACTTAGTCTATTAAGACCAAGTTCCATGACACCTTTGGATTATCGATACTCAAGATCTGTAGTGAATTAGCCGCACCTCTTCCAACACGTCCTGTTTTCTCAACGCCCTAGGCGTTAAATGGCTCTATAAGTGAGAAAACATTATGCACTACTCTTCAGAAATTCAATCAATGTGCCCTATTCAAAGGGGTGATCTGCACAATTCAGCTCCAATTCCAGTTGAAGGCGCAATGGTTAGCCCAAAAGATGTCATCGCTATTTCTGGCTTAAGCCACGGTGTTGGCACTTGTGCACCACAACAAGGTGCTGCAAAACTGACTCTTAACGTAAAAAACGGCATCATCGAAGAAGCATTAATCGAAACGATTGGTTGTTCAGGTATGACTCAATCTGCCGCGATGGCTGCGGAAATCCTCACCGGAAAAACCATTCTAGAAGCGCTGAATACTGACTTGGTATGTGACGCGATTAACGTCGCGATGCGCGAAATCTTCCTGCAGTTTGTTTACGGTCGAACTCAGTCGGCTTTCTCTGAAGGTGGCCTAGAGATCGGCGCAGCACTAGAAGACTTAGGTCAAACACAGCGCAGCCAAGTTGGCACCAGCTACTCAACCGCAGCAAAAGGCGTTCGTTACCTAGAGCTTGCAGAAGGTTACGTAACCAAGCTTGCACTTGATGATCACAGCGAAGTGATTGGCTACGAATATCTCAACCTCGGCAAAATGATGAAGGCGATTAACCAAGGCGTGCCAGCGAATGAAGCGGCCGACCTTGCGACAGGGACTTATGGTCGCTTCGACGAAGCCGTGACCACCATTAACCCACGCCAACAATAATTTTTGCCAATAAAAGAGGAAAGATATGATGAACACTCAATTTAATGAATCAGTAACTCGCGTATTGGCAGAAATGAACTTCGACTCTTTAGAGCAAGCAAACCAATACTGTTTATCACACAATGTCGATCCAAAAGCATTAGTGATGGACACTCAACCTATCGCATTTGAAAGCGCAGCTGACGCTTACACTCTTGGTGCAGCATTGGCTCTGTTCCGTAAAGCGAACAACGCAGAACAAGCAGCGAATATCATTGGTGAAGGCCTTCAAGCATTCACAAAACCCGGCAGTGTTGCGGAGCAACGCCAAGTCGGTATCGGCCATGGCGCACTGGCTGCTCGCCTTCTCAATGAAGAGAGCCACTGCTTTGCTTTCCTTGCAGGCCATGAGTCTTTTGCTGCTGCAGAAGGTGCGATCAAGATTGCACTGAACGTGAACAAATCACGCAAAACACCATTGAAAGTTATCTTGAACGGTCTAGGTAAAGATGCCGCTTACCTAATCTCTCGCATCAATGGCTTTACTTATGTTCGCACTCAATTTGATTACCAAACGGGTGAGCTAGTTGAAACAGAACGTCGCCGCTTCTCACAAGGCCCTCGTGGCGAGATCTTGTGTTACGGCGCTGATGATGTACGTGAAGGTGTAGCGATCATGCACAGAGAAGAAGTGGATGTGAGTATCACGGGTAACTCAACCAACCCAACACGCTTCCAACACCCTGTTGCTGGTATCTACAAAGCAGAACGCACTCGCCAAGGTTTGCCATACTTCTCAGTTGCTTCAGGTGGCGGTACAGGTCGAACATTGCACCCAGATAACGTAGCAGCAGGCCCAGCGTCTTACGGCATGACCGATACCATGGGCAGAATGCACGCTGATGCTCAGTTCGCAGGTAGCTCTTCAGTTCCTGCTCACGTGGCGATGATGGGCTTCATCGGCATGGGCAACAACCCAATGGTCGGAGCGACGGTTGCATTGGCTGTGGCAGTGAGTGAATCTCAACACGCATAACGACAAAGTGAGTCCCACAATCTGCCTGTTATGTAGAGTCTGTTAGTTGAGAATCAAGCAATAACGGACGACTAAAACTCTACACCTATCACTAAAACCAAACAGCCAGCCTTATGCTGGCTGTTTTTTATTCACACTTGCTCTACTATCTATTTCTAATAATTATTTGTATCTAAGATTAAATACATTCTGTTGTCGTATTTGGCGAGCGCTTCGTTAAAGCCGTTGGACCAAGCGCACTGAACGTGATTACTCGAATGATGGGGTTGATACTCGCGGTAATCGGTATGCAGATGTTGATTGAAGGGATTGAGCAAGCTTATAAGGCACTGTTTATCTAAAGAGGGGATTCACAGGAGAATGTTGATTAACGCACCAATCAATTTGTGTTGATCTGCAGTGTTTTCTCATTGCAGAAAACTATCTCTCAAAAGACAAGCAATATCATTTTACAGACTTTATCCCGATACGCCCTTTCATAACGAGGGCGCTCTCTTTATGATGAACGCAATTAAATTAACTTTGCTAACGGCAGCGCTTGTTATTCGAGCCGTTGTTTTGGAATAGCAAAATCAAGACTCAACACATGGAGATTCAACATGGCTTATTTTTCACTAGCCTTCGGTACGGCAACCAAAAATCGCGACAATAAAATCATTGAAGCGTTCTTCCCTAACCCGCTTCTAAACCCAAGCGACGCTCTTGTAGCAGCTGTAGCTGAAGTGTCAGGTTACGCTGAAGGCAACCAAGCTATCGAAATCTCTGCTGCACAAAGCGCAGAACTGGCGAAAGCATTCGCAGCAAACGATGATGCAGCTAACGCATCTTTCGCAGAAAAAGCGGCAGCGTCTGAACAGCCACTTGTTCTTGTTGTTCTTGCTACTGACGAGAAGCCAGCATCAGTTGCTGAAGGCTTCCTAAAGCTACAACTTATCTCTAACCGCCTAGTACAACCACACGGTACGGTACTGGACGGCATCTTCGGTCTACTGCACAACATCGCATGGACAAACGAAGGCCCTATCGACCTACCTGAGCTGGCTGAGCGTCAAATCGAAGCTCGCCTTGCAGGTCGTGCTCTGTCTGTAGATTGCGTAGACAAGTTCCCTAAAATGGTGGACTACGTAGTACCAACAGGTATTCGTATTGCTGACACTTCTCGTGTTCGTCTTGGCGCACACGTAGGCGAAGGCACAACAGTAATGCACGAAGGTTTCATCAACTTCAATGCTGGTACAACTGGCGTGAGCATGGTTGAAGGTCGTATCTCTGCGGGTGTTGTTGTAGGTAACGGTTCAGACATCGGCGGCGGCGCTTCTATCATGGGTACTCTGTCTGGTGGCGGTACGATGGTTATCTCTATCGGCGAAAACTGCCTACTAGGCGCAAACGCGGGTCTTGGCTTCCCTATGGGTGACCGTTGTACAGTTGAGTCTGGTCTTTATGTGACTGCGGGTACTAAGGTTCGCATGCTAGATAAAGAAGGCAATGAAGTAGAAATCATTAAAGCTCGCGATCTTGCTGGCGTGTCTGATCTTCTGTTCCGTCGCAACTCAATCACAGGCCAAATCGAGTGCCTAGCGAACAAGTCTGCGGTTGAGCTAAACAGCGAGCTGCACAGCAACAACTAATCTAAGCACTAGATGCTAGATGCTAGATGCTAGAAATCGAGTAGGAGGAGG
>NZ_JBFRPK010000068.1:0-6349 GCF_041471965.1 Vibrio sp. 10N.261.51.A3 | reverse complement strand
GATTTGTGTATAAGAGACAGGCGATTAGGCTGGCTTCATTCAGTTAGCTATTACTTGTTAAAGATTAGCCGTTTTTAGGTGGATCAAATGCCGTGAGTTCTAATACTGGACCTGTGTATTTTTCAATCTTCACAAGCGCAGAGTTTGCAGCACAGCCATTCGCCAAACGAGAAGTCGGGATATCCAACGTAAGCACGTTACAGCCACCGTTTTTACATAGACCTGTGTCTTTATCTAAATCAGGCCAACCGCCTTCATGGATACATACAGAGCCTTGTTTGATGCCATCCGTCACTAATGCACCCACCAATACTTGTCCACGACCATTATGTGCACGAACCAAGTCACCCGTTTTAATACCTCGAGCTTTCGCATCTTCAGGGTGAATTGAAATCGGCTCACGGTCTGCAATCGCATACTCTTCGCGGATCTTCGCGTAGTTGAACTGGCTATGCAGACGGTGCGCGGCGTGCGCTGTCATCAGTTGCAGTTCGCCATCTTTAGCGTTGCCTGTGTACTCTGTTGGTTCTAACCAAGTTGGGTGTGCAGGGCAATCATCTAGTTGGTAACCTTCAATGGTTCTTGAGAATATCTCGAACTTGCCACTTGGTGTACCTAGTGGGTTCATGATTGGGTTCTCACGAAAATCAGCGTAACGAACAAACTGTGCGTTCTTCTCGTTCCACTTCATCTCGATCAACTGATTATCTTCCCAGAACTTGCTGAAGTTAGGCATTACGATACGCTGACCACGACCACCTTGCTGTGCGGTTTTGTAAAAACCATACAGCCATTCCATCTCGGTCTTGCCTTCGGTGTACACATCACGACCACCCGGAGCAAGTAACTCAGACATGTCCGCAAATACATCGAAATCGTTACGAGCTTCACCTTGTGGCTCAACCACTTTCTTCATTGGCACTAAGTGTTGGTTACTGTAGTCACCCGTCATCGTCATATCATTACGTTCAAACGATGTAGTAATTGGCAGAACAATATCCGCGTGCTTAGCTGCTGCTGTCCAGTAAGGTTCTGAGATAACAATCAGCTCAGGCTTTTGCCAAGCTTTGATCAAGCGGTTGGTATCTTGGTGGTGAGTAAAGTTCGCACCGCCTGCCCACCAGATCATTTTGATCTCTGGGAACGTTAGGTTGTGACCATTGTGATGGTAGCTTGAACCCGGGTTTTCTAGCGCTTCAACAATACGCGCTACAGGGAATGCGTTCACAGATCCTGAAACAGCCCAATCGTTACCCGCCGAAGAACCACCGCCAAGTGACGCTGAAATCGCAGGAAGTACGCCTGCATCACGAGCAGGGTTACCACCGTTTGAGTAGTGGTAAGAAAGACCGAAACCACCACCAGGCAAGCCAACTTGACCTAGCATTGTCGCTAGCGTAACCAACATCCAGTGACGTTGTTCACCGTATTGTTGACGCTGCATACCCCAGCCAGACATCAGCATAGTACGGTTCTTACTGAAGATATCCGCAAGTAGCTCAAGCTGCTTCACTGGCACACCACAGATCTCAGACGCCCACTCAGCAGATTTTTCTACGCCGTCTTCCTTACCCATCAAGTAAGCTTCGAATACGTCGTAACCTGTTGTGTATTTACCCAAGAATTCTTTATCGTGCTTGCCCTGTTTCACTAACGTGTGTGCGATACCCATCATCATGGCTACGTCAGTCATTGGGTGAGGAGCAATCCACTCTGCGTTGTCACCAAAAAACTCGATAGTCTCAGAGCGCATTGGGTCAATCGCAATCACTGTCTTGCCCGACTTCTTCAACTGGTGGAAGAACTCAAGACCTGCACAGTCGGTTGAGCTCCAAGCGATCTTCAAGGTGTTAATTGGGTTTAGGCCCCAAAGTACCACCACATCACTGTGCTCAAGGATAACTGGGTAAGTCGTCTGCTGTTCATACACCTCAATCGAACCCACAACGTGCGGCATGATAACTTGCGCAGCACCTGTTGAGTAATCACCTAAGTGACCAGAGTAACCACCAGCCATGCTCATGTAACGTTGTAGAAGCGTTTGCGCTTTGTGCAGAACACCACTTGAACGCCAGCCATAAGAGCCTGCGAATACAGATTCCGCACCGTGCTCTTGACGAATACGTGAGTGTTGTTGGTGAATCAATTTGTACACTTCATCCCAAGAGATACGAACAAATTCATCACTACCACGTACACCTTCAGGTGCAGATGGGTTAGCCAAGTAGCCTTTACGAACCATAGGGTACTTAACACGCGCTTTGGTGTGTACTTGATCAGGGCCTGTGGTCTGCAGGCTATTTGGAACCGTTTGTGCCAGTGCATTCGTCGTCGACACTAACTTGCCATCTTTCACTTCACACAGCATTGGTCCCATACGACCTGATGTTAGAACACCAGAACCACGTTTGTCCGAAGCAATTGCGCTCATCGGCGTCAAAGATGTGAATGCCAACGCACCAGCTGTAATACCTGTGCCTTTCATAAATCCACGACGTGTCATATTAGTCATAATTTTATCCTTCTAATTCTCTTTAGTGACCAACAACGTCTTTCGCGTGGTTTTGGAAGTACTTAGTCAGCAGCTCAAGGTTTTGCTCAGAAATGTCTGTACGGTCGCCCATACTTTTCGCAACAGGCCCCCAAGCATTCACAGTGAAGTGGTTTGAAGGAATTTTCGCGTGACACGTTGCACAGTAAACGTTGTCCAACTCTTCTGCGTAAGACCAGATTGGGTCTAGTTTATCGACAACTGGAGAAGTGATATCACCCGTTAGCGCAACTGAACGCCACTCGTTACCATAAGCATCGGCTTTATAGTCACCAGTAGTCAGTGCTTCTTGACCTTTGTCTGTCAATGTCGCAACGATTGCACGTTGGCCTTCACCGAAGTAAAGCACTTGCTCTGCACCTTTCATTTGGAATGCATTCAAAGTCACAGTACGGTTGTCGCCTTCAGCCTTAACCACTTGCAGTTCTGCTGTTGGGTTTACACTGCCGAAGTCACCCATTGCGATATCGGTTACTGGGTAAACCACTTTCGCATCTGCTGGCGTGTTTTTCGTAAATGCGCTCAGGGTATCGAACGCTTTGCTATCTAGCTGAGCTTCAGGAGCAAAATGTGCAACGCCTTTGTGACAATCGATACACGTTTGGTTATTTTCACGACCATAAGCATGCATTTTTGCTGCATCACGAGATTGCTCGAACTCTTCCATTGCATCGAATTCGTGACAAGAGCGACAAGTCGCTGAGTCATTCTCGCGGAATTGAGCCCAAACTGTCTCAGCCATCTCTTCACGGTGTGCTTCATATTTCTCAGGCGTGTCTATCTTACCTGAAATAAATTCGTGGTAGATGTCTTTGGACGCTCTTACTTTGGTGATCACGTAGTCAATCGGATCAGTTGGAATGTGGCAATCGGCACATTCAGCTCGAATGCCTTTTGCGTTACTGAAGTGTACAGAACCTTGGTATTCTTTGTGGGGTGCTTCCATCGTGTGGCAAGAAACACAAAACTCAGTGCTCGATGTATAGTGCATAACGGCTGCAGTTCCCCCTAAGGTTAACCAACCAATACCTATACCAACCGCCGCTATTAGTGCGATATAACGTTTTTTTATTGTCATAATTCTTAATCATCTTCAACAATTGGTTACAATTAAGATCAGAATAGTACTTTAGGGGTAGATCAGTTTGATTTGGATCATAAATCGCATTCTGAGGAACAAAGATTGAACCTTTATGAGAACCCAAGGTCACTTCACGAAATTATTCCCCACCAGATACAATCACCCACCAAATAAGAAGCAGCGGTTAAATATTCATTATTGATTAATCCAACATCAACGAGACAAAACGGCTTTCTAAGTCAAAGAAGTAAATTGTAAATCTATTACAATATTGGCTATCTATTTTTCATAAACTCCTCACTCAATGAACCAAACAGAATTCCAACAAAAAATGGCGAGTTTCACCTCGATTGAACAAGCGCTTGATTACTTCGAAATTGGGTTTGATAGCAAGTTCATCAACCAAAATAGAGTCGAGCTTATGAAACGCTTTAATGGTTATCTGATCCTGTCAAAACCCGATGATTGGTTCTCAGGAAGAAGAGCGCTGAAAAACGCTTATTGTAAGGTTCAACGCAGCAAGTTAGATCGCCACACACGTTCAGCCTGTCGTGGGTGTACAACTTGTCAGCGTCGATAGATAGGAAGTACTGCTCAAAGTAGAGAACTAAAAAGTAGATAGTTGAAATAACATCTCATTACGATTTAGTTAGTGGTTTGCTCGAAAAAAAGTGTGCTAGTCTTACGGCAACTCAACTACGAGATAAAAACTACAATGAAAATTTTCAGCAATTTCGAAAGCGGCAACATTCACGTCGTTTCTGCAGATTCACCACAAAACATTCAACTGACGATCCCAGCAGACTACCAAACTGAAATCTCTCAGTGGTTTCACTTCCGCTTAGAAAGTGAAGCTCAACAATCTCACCACTTTGAAATCGGTCAATTGGCAACATCTGCCTACCCTGAAGGCTGGAAAGATTACGATGTAGTTGCATCGTATGACCGTGAAGAGTGGTTCCGTATCCCATCTCAGTTCGATGGCGATACATTAAGCTTCGATATCATCCCTGAACACGATTCAATGTACTTCGCGTACTTCGCGCCGTACTCATACGATCGTCACCAAGATCTTCTGCACAATGCTCAAACGCACCCTGCTTGTAAGCTTGAAACTCTAGGTCAGACGCTAGACAACAACGACATCACTTTGCTAACCATCGGCGAGCCAAGTGAAGAGAAGAAAAACATCTGGGTTATTGGTCGCCAACACCCTGGCGAGACGATGGCTGAATGGCTGATCGAAGGCCTGCTACAACGCCTACTTGATGAAACAGATACGGTTGGTCGCTCTCTTCTAGACAGCGTTGTGTTCAGAGTTGTACCAAACATGAACCCAGATGGCAGCATCCGCGGTCACCTGCGTACTAACGCGATTGGCGTAAACCTGAACCGCGAATGGCAATCACCTTCTATGGAACGCAGCCCAGAGGTATTCCTTGTTCGCGAGCGTATGCTGGAAACGGGCGTTGACCTGTGTCTAGATATTCACGGCGACGAAGCGATTCCATATAACTTTGTAGCAGGTAGCGAAGGCACACCTTCTTACAACGAGCGCATCGCGAAGCTAGAGAGCCACTTCAAGCAAGCACTGCTCACTATCACGCCAGAGTTCCAAGATGAATTTGGTTACGATAAAGACGAACCAGGCAAAGCAAACATGACAGTTGGCACAAACTGGATTGGTGAGCAATTCAAGTGTTTGGCTTACACCGTCGAGATGCCATTTAAAGATCACATCAGTCACGCTGACGAACTTTACGGCTGGTCTCCAGAACGAAGTGTCGCGTTTGGTCACGATATGCTAGCCGCAGTTTGGGCTACAGTAGACGAGCTATAAGGCGAACTAAGCTCATTAGCTTTACCTGTATCGCCTTTGGTTTATAAGAATCTGGGCTATAGATAGAACAAAGCCCAGCACTTGTGAAAGTGCTGGGCTTTTTAATATCGGCTTGGATGAGTGAATCTAACTTTAAAAGCTTTCTATGCCACTCTGAGGCTAGCAAAAAACACTGGGTATCTTTGCCTAATGTGGCGTTGTTCAGACACCATATCTTTGAAGCTCGGACCTTGTGATAACTGAACGATCACTTCGTCACCTTCTTGTCGCAATACAGCACCGCTAATATCGATACTGTTGTTGTCATGCAACCTCAAGGTGCCGGCCATTGAAAAGCCACGATAAACCGGAATGATGTTACGCATCATCAGGCGTACACCCTTTTCAGAAACTTCGCTGACATGAAAAAGCTCATCCTTAATTCGCATCACCGGACGAGCCTTTTGAGGGTACTTTAAGCGGTAATATTTGCGTTTCTGGGTGAATGAATCTTCACGCATTGGTGACTCCCTGTCTCTGTTATTTCGGTCAAGCAATAGGCTGTAGCTTCAATTGGTCTCAAACAAACACATTCACCAAATTGATAGCTAATAATTATATCGACTTCCCGAGCTAATGCTTTAGAGATTTATACAGAGAAACACTGATTGCTTAGCATTCAGTAAAAAATGAGAACTGAATCGGAAATGAAAACTAAGATGGAAACGAGAACTAAGCCGGAAATGAACTGAACCAATAGCTAAAAACCCAATTCTTCGCATCGCACCCTAAAGCTGAAACAATGCCAACTGAATGCTGAAGCCCACGAATAGAATCCCACACACAATGTTCATCATTTGCGAGGTGCGCTTTTGAACTAACAAACGACTATGGCGTC
>NZ_JBFRPK010000067.1:0-117399 GCF_041471965.1 Vibrio sp. 10N.261.51.A3 | reverse complement strand
TCCATATCATTAACAACGCCAGTTTCAGGCATACCTAACCCAGTAAGCTTGTTCAACGCTTTTATCATCGCGTAAGTTTCACCCACCTGTGCATTGTAATTTCTTAAGCTCAGTTGCCCTCCTAGCAACTGTTTAACTCGATACATCGCTGTTTCTGAGAGTGAACGTTTGTGGTATCCATACCGCTCTTTCCAATACTTATTTGAGCCGTATAATTTCTGGCAACCCACGGCGAGATTTCGAGGGTGACCACGCTCTCAGAAGGCTGCCCCTTCTCTTGGGGGAATAAGCGCAATGGCTCCCTTAATCTTAATAGCAGCGTGACACGCTCTCGTGTCGTAAGCGCCATCACCAGACACCTCAAGGATACTTCGGCGTGTTTGTTTCAGTAAGTTAGGGAGTACTTCTCCATCTGTAACCCTCGATAAACTTAGCTCGGCGGCAATGATCTCATGAGTGTTGGTATCGACGGCAATATGAAGCTTTCGCCAGACTCTACGCTTGCCATCCGTCCCATGTTTTTTGACTTTCCATTCACCTTCGCCATAAACCTTAAGGCCAGTAGCATCAATAGCTAGATGCTGTATCGCTCCTCTCGTTTTAGTCTTAAATGAAACCTCAACTTGCTTGGCTCTACGACTGATGCAGGTGTAATGCGGACAACTTAACGGTACATGGGCTAACCTAAATATCGAGTCGATAAATCCTTGAAGCGCTCTCAATGGCATAGAAAAAACTCGTTTCACCATGAGTGCTGTCGTGATAGCTAAATCACTGAACCGACGCGGCCTCCCGTGCTTATTCTGTTTACTTTGCGCCCACCCGCTTATTGCTTCTTCATCAATCCAAAAGGTCAGAGAGCCACGGTTAATGAGTGATTGGTTGTATTGCTTCCAGTTGGTTGTTTTGTAACGAGGCTTAGGCATAGGGGTACGAGAGAGGGTGGAGGTAGCTGATCAGATCGTAGGTTCTTGATTTAGTTCCATTGAATTACGCAACAAAGCCCTTGGGAAGAGTAAAGACATTTAAGGATTTAACACCTTTCTCCTTTTTCTGCTCGGATCCGAGCTTGATGATTTTGTCGCTTTAGTAAATACATAATGTGTCCATCAACCCATGAAAGCCATGAAAGGACACATTATGAAAAAGTTTCAACTTACCGCGGAACGCTCTGCAAATATTCACCAACCGACATTTGAAAGCCTAAAGATTTGGTTTAATTATAAATCAAACAGATCTGGAGAGTGTGCAAACAGAATGCTAACAGATACGTTGGCTTACCTTCGTGCCGCATATCTGCATAAAAATAACCTCAGCAACAAGTCCCAGCTTGAAATTGATCAGAACATCAACGAAGCGCTGTTGGCTATCTCTGATGGATACCTAGTGGAGTTTAGCTAGGTATTAAGTTGTATGGGCTCGAGCCCATCAGCTTCGCCACATTTTAAGATTATTCTAACCTTCCATTTACGTAATACCTTGAAACAATGGTTTTATATTTTCTTCTTTGTGATTTGTTATAATTCTTATTTATCAATAGGATGGAAAGGGAAGTAAATTAATATGCTGTACGTATATCTATTCGAAGTTAAATCCATCCAACAGTATCTGTTTGGTTCTGGCAAATTAAAAGACGTTATTTCAGCCAGTGAACGTCTCGATCGACTCATCGATAATTCTGAGAATAGCGTGTTAAATATCGTGCTCAACGCGGCGAATTTACCCTCAGATTTATTGAGTGAAAATGAATCGACCCAAGCTATTAAGTTTCTGCGCTGTAAAGGTGGTGCCTTTTATGCCACGTGCGAATCAAGTGTGCCGTTAGAAAAATTAAGATCTTTATGGACGTTAACTATCAATCAAATGTTCCCCTCATTGGTTTTCGTCGATGCCTTGACACAAGGGACTTGCTTAAATAGAGCGATAGATTCTGGACATCAAGCATTAGCCGCCGCCAGAAATACACCTAAAGTCAACATCCCCTATGCGCCTGCGCTTGTCCAGCGTTCTGCTCGTACTGGGAAAGCTGCAATTCCATTGAGTAGGTCAGCAATAAAAGCCTCGACAGCGGACCATGATGATTCTGCTTTGCACCTAGATGTCGATACTGAGAGGCATCGCCAAGCGTATCAAAACTTCGAACTTAGACGTGATGCGGCATTACAACACCGGTTTACGCCAGAGTCGCTTCGCGGAGAAATCGGTTATCCCATCGATTTTGAGGATGAGTTTGAGTTTGCGGATGATAGTGCTGTTTTGAATCATCAACAACGTGACGCAATAAAAGACATGGCGCTAATTCATATTGACGGAAACGGTTTGGGCATTCTGTTGATGAAACTAAAATCTGCCTTAAACAATGAGAGTGAGCGCCGCTTTCGTCAAACTTATCGGGCGTTCTCTGACGCGTTGAATATCGCTACGGTAAAGGCTGCTCAACAAGCAACACAATGGCTATATGACCAATTGAAAAGACAACAAGCGACGTCAGAAGGTAACGAAAGAGTAATGTTACCTATGCGCCCAATAGTGCTCGGTGGAGATGACATCACATTGTTTTGTCGTGCAGATCTTGCACTGGGATATGCGCGACAATTCTGCAAGGTGTTCAAGGTTCAATCTGAGATTGAGATAAAAAAACTTCCTGTGCAATCAATTGGCGTCAGTTATTTAACCGCAAGTGGCGGTATTCTCTATTGCAAAGCTAGCCACCCGTTTATGCAGTCGCATAACCTAGTTGAAGCGCTATGTGAAAAAGCGAAAAAGTTAACAAAAAGCGTAGTTGGTTTAAACAATGTCAATCAGGTCGGGCCGGCAGCTTTAGCATTTCATCGTCTTTCGAACACATCGCAGCAAAGTTTGGATGAGATAGTTGCCACGTCTCAGCATTTTGAACAACAGGTCAACGGTGGTTTTTCAATGGGGCAGGGAGCCTACCTTGTTGAAGATAATGACCTAATCGAAAAAGCAAACCTATCCCATCGGAAATTCGATTTCCTTGACGCCTTAGTTGAAAAATCAAGTGCGGATGATGCCCCGGTTTCGCTATCGCGTTGGCGCCAAATGGCCACCGAGATAGCGAATGGTCAGCCAGATGAAGCGGAGCGTATCTTTGAACGCGGGTTAGATCTTAGCGGAGATAGGGGTAGCGCCAACGAATTTAGATCATGTGTTGATAACCTGAACCCTAGCACCGTGTCTGACTCTAGTAAAAAGTGGTATTGGGAAACGGATTATGGATATCAAACCATAATCAATGACCTCTTAATCATGGGGCATTATCAATTGTTATCTAACCAAGATGAGGCTCAGTAATTTATGAATACCATAACCTTTAAACTCAAGTTTGACATCCAAAGTGATTGGCACATTGGATCTGGCGAAGAAGGCGGCGCGAAAGCGGATGCGTTGGTATTAAAGGATGAGCAAGGACTTCCATATTTACCCGGCCGTGCGGTGAAAGGCTTATTGAGAGAAGCCTTTCAAAAGGCGGAAGACAACCAATGGTTTACCCAAAGCTGCACTGTAGCAACGCTCTTTGGTTGTGAAGGCACCGGAATCGCAACGCAAGGAATTATTACGGTTAGTAATGCTGTTATGCAACCGAGTGAGAGGCGTTTCTTTCTAGAGAATTCAAAAGCAAAACAACATTTATATCGTGTCTTGTATTCGACGGCTATTGAGCATGATTCTGGCGTAGCGAAAGAGACAAGTTTGCGTTCCATGGAAGTCAATGTACCGATGCAACTGAACGCAGAGATTGACCTATACAGTGATGACGAGACATGGGTGGACAAGATCACTCGGGTTGTACCGCTGATTACTCATGTCGGCGCGAAACGGAACCGAGGGCTAGGTCAGGTAATGGTGTCAGTGGAAGATAATAAGGAAGCGTACCTGTGAGATTACATTACACATTAACGACATTACAACCCATTATTGTCAGCCAAAACTCGGCCACTACAATGAATCACTTAGGGCTCGATTATATCCCAGGGAGTGCCATTTTAGGGACGGTGGCTAGCACGCTTTATCAACAAGTCAGTGATGCGCAATCATGGGCGTTATTTCATTCAGGAGAGGTGAAGTACAGTGCTTGTTACCCTGTTTGTAATGGTGAATTGTGCTTACCTACTCCCGCGAGCTGGCACTACCAGAAAATGGAAACGCCAGTCTCGGATGGAAAATATGATACGAGTAAAATAACAAACCACGCATCACGCTTATTTGAACGTAAGGCCGTTCAATACAAACAATGTCGCAATGGTTACCTTGGTTCACAAGGACACCTCGGGGAAGTGCGTAAAGGCAATGTGACAAAAACTGCACTGCAAAGAACGACGGGAGCAGTCAAAGAAGGTTCGCTATTTAGTTACGTGTATATCGAAGCGGGTCAAACGTTTTCCGGCTGGGTTGAATGCGGTACCGAACAATACTATGCATTGGTGAAGCAGCACTTGCTCGGAACGAAAAGGGTTGGCCGCTCCCGCAGCGCAGAGTTTGGTCGGGTAGACATCGCTGAAATTAAAGCGCCTGTACAAAGCCCCCCTAGTCATAAGGCTAGCCATAACTCTCAGCAGTTAGTCCTATGGTGTTTGTCAGATTGTCAGGTATTCACCCAAAACGGCTTACCTACTTATACGCCATCACTAGCTGATCTGATTGAAGGGGCTAATGGTCAGTTAAATCCAGAGCGGAGTTTTATTCGTACTCATTCGGTTAGCCGCTTTAATCAGGCACGTCAGGGGCTCGATAGTGAACAGCTACTGATCGGCAAAGGCTCGGTATTGGTTTTCGAGGATGTTTCTATAACGACCAATCAGATAGAGCAGTTACAACAAAACGGTATTGGTCTCAACTTACAGCAAGGTTTGGGTTGGGTTGATGTGAACCCCTCATGGGCTGAACGGCCTGAACTGAACGAAGACTTGTTATTCTCACCTATCGTTGTTGAAAGCTCTTCTAATCAAAGTTCGTTAGTTAGTGTTGAAGTCGTAGATGTTGAAAAAACAGAAGTAACAACGCCTCTAACACGTTGGGCGAAAACAAAACTAGACCAAACTACACAAGGTCATAGCTGTAGGCGTCAAGCGAATGAATTAATTAGAGAAATTCTGCAAGTTTACAGTCGCTGTCGTAGTTATAACCACGTCAAGGCATCCTGTGCGATTGGTCCCTCACGGACACAGTGGGGACGAGTGCATGCTGCAATCCGCAATAAAACCCCAGATTGGTTCGATATCCTATTTGAAGATATGAACAACAAACTAAGTCGTGCAATTTGTAAACCCGTCAATGATGCACAAGGTTGGGGAGTAGCTTGGCAAGTAGGAAGTACGCTTGTTACTTTCGCTGACTATTTTAAAGCGTTAGTTAGCCCTGAGAAGATTCAGATAGAAACGCTGCTACTAGCGCTGGAACGTATGAGTCGATACGACATGTCTACTGACAATGGTTTGAAAAAAGCCACGCAAAGCCTAATCTGCCCAAAAGGGACGAACGATGAATGAAAAAATAGTCGTCACGCAACTGGTTATCGAAACGCAAAGCCCAATGGCAATTAATACAGGCCGTCGTGATACCGGGTTTGATACCGAATTAGCTCGTGATATTAACGGCTTACCTATGATTCCTGCCACTGCAATAGCGGGTGTGTGGCGTCACCTTGCCAAATCACAGGCTTGTGGAGATGGCCAGCACATAGAAGATCTGTGGTTTGGTACCACAGAGCAAGCATCTAGTTTAGTGATTTCAAATGGGGTCTTGTTAAATAGCCACAGTGAGCTTGTCGACAATTATACAGAACCAAGCCATATGGAAAGCGATCCTTTACTGGCCTTGTGCTTGGCAGAGCGCCCTCACCACAGAGACGGAGTCGCGGTCAATGATCGTGGTGTCGCGATTGATCGAGCTAAATTCGATCAGATTGTGTTACCCAAAGGGCTTCGATTTAGTATTACATTGCAATGGAGTAATCAGGATAGGGAAGATGAACAGCAACTCGATGACGAGCAATGGCATCAACTGTTGGCTTTGTGGGAACATCCCACTTTTGCTTTGGGAGCGAATACTCGTAATGGGCTGGGCAGGGTCAAGATCATTGCCAGTGAAGAGCATCAGATTCTGTTGCACCGTAATCTCGATGCGGGAAAGCAGTTGAACTTGGCGAGGGCATCCCGACCCCCGAAATCTCATGCATTAAAGACGTGCATTAATTCAGGAGCGGTGAATCGCTATCCTTCTTGGTCTATCTCATTAAAAGCGTTAGACAATTGGCGTTGTGGTCGGGGAGTAGAGTTACTGTCGAAACCAAACAAGTCGCTCAATCATTCAGTCAACGTGATCACTTACTCTGAACCCGTAGTGATTTGGAAAGGAACACAAGCTGAAATAATCCCGTTTTGCCCTGTGGTATGTGGCAGCAGCATTAAAGGTATGCTGGCTCACCGCATTGCTTTTCACTACCGTAAACATGCAAAACAATGGGCAGAAACGGCAGGCGATGCCGAGAATGAAATCTGGCAGAAACGCCCAGAGGCACTTAAAGCACTATTGGGGTATGCAGATAATGATCATGACCAGAGTGTGGCCGGTTCACTCTGGGTTGAGGATGCTGACATTGAATACGAACACATCGTAATTCGTCACCACAACAGTATCGACCGTTTTACTGGCGGAGTTCGTAAAGGGGCGTTATACAGCGAAGAGTTACTCTATCAACCTCGTTTTACCATAAGCATGTACCTGACTAAACAAGAAGAAGATTTAGAAGCACTGCTGCTATGTGCCTTAAATGACACCATTAGGGATGTAGAGCAAGGGTTACTTCCTATGGGCGCAGGAAGCGGCCGAGGAACAAGTTTAGTGATCAAGAATGAAAAAGGAACGGCTAAATGAGCTTAGAACAATACCAACAATTAGCGCTCAATTCGGTTTCAGAACTTGGGGTACAATTGCCCCTGTTATTGCCAGCACACATCAAAATTGAATCGTTTACAGGGGCACTTAGTGATGCTTTTGGGCATATCGAAACACTACAGCCGACAGATGGTTGGGCAATGTATCGTGATGCGGTGGTGATTAGTCAAAGCCTTCCCAATCGAAGTGACCTCATCGAAGCTGAATACTGTAATAGCGAAACTACGGTGCATATTCAATTAATAGGTGGCAGTACTTATCGAATTACTCATTATGTCAGCCAAAAGGCACGAGATAACGCCACTAAATTTTGTTTCAGTGAGCAGGAACTGTCTTTACGAAGTGACTTAAGCAGGGACGCTGAACTAGCTTGTTACCGATTGTGGTATCAACAAGTTGAGGGTGGGGGCTGGGAGCCGCTAGCTCAACAATTTATTGGTTTTGCTTACTCGTCGAATGGGTATAAGGAGACATTAAAATGAGCCATAAAATACATGCTCCTTATCATTTTGTTCCACTGTCACAATGGGTGCACATGCCAGAATGGGCACATTTGGTGAGTCATGACCACCCGTTTGAAGATGGTCATTCTGGAGTGATTGAATATACCCTTATCAACAAGACGCCGTTATGCGTTGGCAGTGATAAAGACGCTAATGGTGTGGTCAAGTTTGCTCGCGATCCGTTAGGCCATCCAATCATTCCTGGCTCGAGCCTGAAAGGGATGATTCGTAATGTGCTGGAAATTGCGAGCTTTGGAAAATTTAGCTCGGTTGATAATAAACGTTTTTCGTTTAGGGATATCTTAAGCAGTAAGGGGAATTACCTTACCAATGTGATTGCTAAAAATACGGTGCAATCAGGTTGGGTGAAATTTGATTCTGTCGAAAATGAGTGGAAATTTACACCGTGTAATTTCGTCAAAGTGTCTCATAAAGAAATCAAATCATCTCTAAAGAAAGAGATTAAAAACAGTAATAGTTCAATTGGCAAGTATCACTCTTTTCCTTTAAATAACTCAGTGAGCGCAAGGATAACTGAACCAAAAGGAAAGCAAAGAAATCGCTGGGCGGAAGGGCTCGCTATTGGTGGGGAAGGTAATCTTGTTTTTACCAATATGCGTATCCCTGGTAAAGGTGACCGGGCGAATTATGAATTCAGTTATTATTTTTACCCGAAACACAATGCTGAGTCTCAGGTGGTAACACAACAAGTTTTCGACCTTTTTGATAATCACACCAGTGTAGAGGATGAAATTGACGGCATTAAATGGAACCAAGTTTCGTACCTACAAAGTCACCAACACTCTGATAAGGGTATTCCCGTTTTTGCGTTGATCAAAAAGCATTCATCAACGGTTCATTCATTGGGTTTTGCAAAGATGTCAAGGGTGACATTCAAACATTCTATACATGAGATGATTGAGTCTACAAACAAAGCACATCTTTCAGACGCGTACTTCGATTTCCCGGAGGTGATGTTTGGTACCTTACGTGACAAGGGGCTGGGCTTAAAAAGCCGCGTAATGTTTTCTGATGCTATAAGTGAGGGGTGGAATGAATCGGCACTTTATCCATCTAACCCTATTATCCTTAGCGAGCCAAAAGCCACATTTTATCCCGCGTATATCGAGCAGAATAAGAATGAAAGTGGCTACCGCGATTATGATAGTGACAATGGCGCGTTATCTGGCTACAAGCGCTATATAGCTAAGTCTCCTAAGCAAGTAGGCCTTGAATCCAATGTGAAAGACAACGATAAGGTCGCTCAGAGAATCGAACTGGCTCCGGTTGGTAAATCCTTCAAGGGACGCGTCGTGTTTCACAACCTTAAAACGGTTGAATTGTCGGCGCTGCTATGGTGCCTAAATTTAAAGAAGAGCAATCATCAACTTGGGCATGGAAAACCTATGGGGGCGGGAGTGGTCAGCATCAGCCCTCGTATTTCGCATCTTTCTTCTAATAAAGAACAAAGTCAGCAGCAGTTTGACGCTCAGTTTGAACAGCACATGAATGAGCAATATCCTGCGACTGGAGATAATGCATGGCTTTCATCACCGCAGCTTAAGTATTTACTTCAAATAGGTAAGCTGGGTGAGAATGATGATGTGAATACTCGCTATATGTCTATTGATAATAAAGATTACCAAGATGCAAAAAAGAAAATGGAGAAGTTGCCCGAATTACATGGGGTAGGTCGAACTGAGCCGGTGGCGGTCAATAATACACAAGGGGCAGCATCGTTTGGTCGAGGCCGTTTGGCTCATTTAGTTGATCTCAAAAAGCCTTGGGACAAAGGACAATACGAAAAAGCTTCCAATATTCAGAAAGAGCAGACTGAAGAAGAAGAGAGATTACGCAGAGCGAAAGAAGAAGAAGTACGAAAAACGAGTTTGTCAAAACATGCCAATATAGTTTTCGACTTAAATGAGAGCCTTATTGGTATTGATGCTTCTGAAAGACCACCATTGATTCGCGAGGCGATCCATTTCTTTTTAGATAATGTTCATCACCAAGAATCCAGTGCCGCAAAAGAGTTATACCAGTTAGCTCGGAACAATAGCTATCATCAAAAGCCGAAGAGAAGAGAAAAAGATCAAAAAGCAGAACTTGCTGAGCTTATTAAAGAGTATGGTGTAGCACTATGATGGCATGCCTTAATGAAATCACGGCACAATTCCAATTGGTAAAATTGCAGATCACGGTGCAACTGAAACAAAATACACAACTGCCAGCTTTTAAAGGGGCGATGTGGCATGGTTTGTTTGGTGAAGCCTTAAAAGCCTATGATGAGCAGTGTTACCAAGTCTTTTATGGTGATCACGATAACCAGCAACCAAAGCCCTATGCGATTGCGCCGGAGGGCGATCATAAGGTGGATTGGTATAAAGGAGAGTTGCTAACGTTGGAGATCACGCTGTTCGGTGATGCTTGTCAACTCGTTAATGAAGTCGTCGATGCGTGGCGCGAAGCGAGTTGTAATACTGAGCTGGGCATAGGTGAAAAGCGTGCGTCATTTTGGTTGCTCTCGGTGAGTTCAATAACGCCTTATGGGGTTAAGCCGGGCATTCATCCCCATACATTACATGATTGGCTGCAGTTAAATGCGCATGCCGGCCAGCAGCAAGAGATTGCTTTGCACTTCCTTACGCCACTAAGATTAAAGCAGAATAGCAATATAGTGAAGAAACAAGCACCAGAGCTCAAGTTTTGGGTTAACCAGAGCTTAAGGCGTCTGACTCAGTTAGGCCGTTTTTGGGTGAATGACAATCAAGAACTGTTTGATCGAGTCTATCAACACACACTGGACTCGATACCGAATAACGTCGACTGGCAATCACACTGCTATTTTGAGGATTGGATGCGTTATTCTCGTCGTCATGGCAAAGCACTCCCGATTGGTGGCCTTAAAGGCCAGGTGAGTTTCTATGGTGACTTAGAAGCGCTTATTCCAATTCTAAAAATTGGTGAGTTGTTACAAGTCGGTGGTAAAACCACGTTTGGATTAGGAAAATATAGACTTATTGCATAATAATAGTGCGACTGAGCCATAAGCTATTCATTTACTTATCGAGATCCTACATCGATGTGACCAAGCAAGATGTTGAGGACGTTTTTAGTATAGGGAGTGTACGTTGACTTTATTAGTCTTGGATGAAAAGGGGTACGAGCTTTCGTTGTGTGATGGGCTCTTACGGTGCTTTCACCCAGAATTAGGCCAAAAGGTTGTACCGTATTCATCAATAAATCAAATCATCGTGGGAAAGGGGGTCACTATTAGTTCTGATGTCATTTTACTGTTAGCAGAGAAAGGCATCAGCTTATTGGTTAACGGACACAGGCTGCATCAACATGCGAGCCTTGTTCCGTTATCGGCACCAGCAAGTGATATTAAATTGCGCCAGTTTTTCGTTACGTCTAATTGCACGATAAAACGGGGCCTAGCCGAGCGATTGGTACGTATACGCTGCTTGAGGCAGAAATATACCCTGAAGATGCTGGGGCTTAGATGTTCTTCAGTGTGGGATGACCTACTAGATCAACTAAATGATACCTCAAACCTCATGATGGCTGAAGCGCACATCTCGCGCTTATACTGGAAGGCGTGGGAAAATGTCGAGGTCTTTTCTGAACTCGGATTTACAGGGCGAGTAAGACGGCCACCCTCCGACCCGATTAACGCTATTTTGTCACTGACATCGACGTTAGAAGACAATCTGTATTGCAAAGCACTGTTGTCAGAAGGGCTAGATATAGGGTTGGGTATTCATCATGTAACTGGATATCGCAGGCAAAGCCTGATTTATGATGTCAAAGAGATTACACGTTCAGAGGTAGAGCTTTGGGTTGCAAATCTATTTCTCAATCGTGTCTTAAACAATGAACATTTTGTTAATGACAAGAATTCCTGTCGGTTGAATAAACAAGGACAACAGGTTTTTTATCGCCAGTGGCATCGTTTTTGTGTTGAACACCGTATGCAAGTGAATCGTGTTGCCCGGCTAACGAGAAAGCAAATTGATAGGGAGTATCGGAATGGCAAAGCCACTATGGTTGATTAGTTATGATGTTTCATGCCCCAAAAGATTGCGTTCAGTTTATCGCTATTGCGCCGCTCACGGATGGGCGTTGCAAAAATCGGTGTTTGTTTTTAGTGGTCAACTCAAAGAGAAGGAAACGATTTGTCAAACATTACTCGAATTAATTGATCAAGAGAATGACCGACTACTTTGTCTTCCGTTTATCCCATCAGAAAACAGCTTTCATATAGGTAAGCGTGATGAGTGGCTTATTGTCCATAGCGACACGCGTTTAGAAGATTATATTTTGTAGCGTTTATAAGGTTTGTATCGCGTATAGTGTAATAAAAAATGAGTAAAATGAATGTCACTATTATTCAATAATATGTGTGCAGTTTACAAAAGATGGACTGTTACTTGCTTGGTGTAATATTATCTTTACGTTTTAAACATCTGTTTGATTAAGGTTTGACTATTGAAAATCAAGACTTTAAAATCAGACTTGTGTCTAAACAGACATTGCCCTGCTGAAGGGATTAAGAGGGTATCCTGTTGCGGTTGAAGCGCTATCTCTAAGTGTCTAAACAGACATTGCCCTGCTGAAGGGATTAAGACTGTCTTAGACTCTTCACCACGGAAGCACTCGTAGGTCTAAACAGACATTGCCCTGCTGAAGGGATTAAGACATCATTTTTGAGTTCATCAAGGGCATAGCCTTGTGTCTAAACAGACATTGCCCTGCTGAAGGGATTAAGACTCTAGTGTCTTGCCCATATCAATCTCTGTCTTCTGTCTAAACAGACATTGCCCTGCTTGAAGGGATTAAGACATTGACGTGCAGTCATCTTGCCCCATACGCGCTCGTCTAAACAGACATTGCCCTGCTGAAGGGATTAAGACACTAGGGAAGTGGCCGTTGATGTAGTCTGTTACGGTCTAAACAGACATTGCCCTGCTGACGGGATTAAGACGCGAGCCAGCTTATTCTCCCTCAACCAATCGGTCGAAATTATCGTGAGTATGTCCGCTGACCATTGATAGCACGCCAATATCTGCCAACTTTCTTATCCGTTCGTTGTTGTCAGAGCAAAAATACCTCGTTAAATCATTCAATGGGTAAGTTGAGTGGCTCAGCTCTAATGACTGTGGGAAATGACCGACAACCAATTTATTTTGTGCTTTTTACGATGAGAGCGAGGCCAAGCAACTGCGCCTGAACTCAGCATTTAGTTCCTTCATTTTAGTTGGAGTAATATAGTTGAAGTCGTTAATCGCTATTTGAAGTAGCAGCAATTCATCTTCGTTTAATTCTTTTAAGTTTGTCCAACCTATACCACCAAATATTTCTAGATTGTACTGTTCGATAAATGCTGAGCTATTATTTAAAAAGTGAATGTTATTTAGATATTCAGAATATTCGAAATAAGATAGTAGTTTTTATTAAATGTAAGTTGTAGTTATAAAGGCGAAAGTAAATGTTACTATTTTCGCCTTTATAACATCATGGATGCATAGTTTAGGTAAAATTAGAATAATCGTTCTGGAACAGAATATTCACATAGGCTGCTTTAAAGTGCTTTATAAAAAACTCATCGGATAAGTTGTTCGCACACAATAGATAGTTGCTCATTTGGCTTAACTCAAAATCGGATGCGCAATCGAGAGAGTAAACATATTCTACTAACACTTGATGACAAAGTGCTTTAGAAAGTGGTTTTAATTCTGGGATCAGTTTATTCACGCGTTTTGAAACATCTTCAAACTGACTAAACAGTTCACGATTGTGCGGCAAAGATTTTGGATTTAATGTTTGGGTGGTAGCCGTAACTAACGGTGGTAAATCAACGAGTCCTTTATCGAAAATGCTCACCGCTCGCTCAGAACTAACTACAAATTTTCGTTCTAAATCAAAGTCTGAAAAAAAGTTATCGTTGGCTGCATAGTTAGGAGTCAGCGAAAGCTTAGAAACGGTTTCAGTTTCAATCATTGTATGTTTCTCCATTCTGGTTTTGAAGACTAGATTAAATACAAGATTCTACCCTTTTAATAGCAGCTCGGATCCGAGCATAGTGACAATGATGTTCTTTTATATATAGTATAAGTGAATAGCCGTTAAGTGATGGTTAAATAAATACTAACTATGTTATTTATGATATAAACACATATTTTATAGGAGTTTACAGTGTTTCGTTCTACTCTAACCCCTTTAGATGACTCTCAGTCTCTGAAGCATTACAGCGCTGATATCAACGGTGCAATTGTTCGAGCAGCCGCCATGTTTGCTGGCCAAAATCAATATGGCTACAACTACGATGGGCATTTTTCGTTTAAGCCAGACAATAGCGATCAGATTACAACTTTGACAATTAAAGAGTTTATTTCGAAATTTGTCGAGTCGATGCAGGAAGTCACAATTTTGGAATTTGATAAACCCACCGGAAAGTATCTTGAGATCAATGACGTTTGGGATGATGATCCTGTTGGAAGTGGCGGTCTTTCAATTTTTAGTCGTCAATCTGTAATGGATGACGAATACCGAGAACTTGAACAACTTTTTTATCCTTTTACTAGCATTATTTACCCGCAGGATATATACCAAGTATTTTCTAAGCAGGATGTAAAAAAAATCCACAAATCACTCAATCAAAATGTGCTTGGAAAGAAAGAACTGAAAGCTCGTAAGTTTCGAGCCAGCAAAGTCGGTGAAGATTGGACATCAAGCAAAAACCAAGAGTCTGTGTGGGTCTATTACACTTTGGAATTACGTAAATGGGCAATAAAAAAGGGGTATGACTACTTTAAATATATCAATAACCAAGAGAGCAATGGAGCCTATTCTTTTATCGCGTTATCTGATAATACACTTCAGAAGCGACCAGTTTCCTACAAGTTTGATTCGGACAAATTTGTTAATGTAGCAACATGGTTACTCGAACATGAAATGAACAAGCATAACGGTGGGGTCGATATCTCTAACGTTATTTGGTGCAATCAAGAACCAAGCTATTATTGGGTGAGAAATGATATCTAAATATGAGGTAATTAAGTTTAATCCGATTCGTGATTTACACTTGAATATTGACTCAATACGAATATTTTTCTGACTGGGCTTTTAATTCTGAAGTTATCTTACTTTTTAAGGTAATGCATCGAATACATTAACTGGGGTGAGGTGTGTTGTTGTAAGTATTAAAAATTCTCATGTGTATTTCTCTTTACACTGAGGGAGAACCTTAAAACAACCTTACCTCAACTCATTTTCCCGAGTTAGGTGGCCCCCCTCAAATCACAAAGATATCTCTAAGTCGGATCCGACTTAGCTGACAACAATATTTGATTATCTATAATTCTAGTACGGTTTAATTAAGCTCAAATTTACCTTGGCATATAACACAAAACCCAAAAGAAAATATTTGAGCAACTGACTATAATTAGGAAAAGGTCATAATGGATAAATCTAATCTCACAATTTATATTGAAAAACTTAAAAACACTCAGAAATCAGATAACAGATTTCCGTCTTGGCGTAATAACATCAGCCTGCCAGAGTACGATGTTAAACAGTTGTGTACTATGGCCATAATTCTAACTGATTGTCGTAAGAGATTAGGACGGAAAACTAGATATTGTGAATATCCCAAAGGCCTAAGGGATTACCTAGAAACTATTCGAGGAGCGAACCTAAATCAGTTGACAGAGTATCTCATACCACATCAACCGTGGTTTGGAATGCCAGAATTCCACGCTCAGCCAGATTCAGTGCGAGCAGAGAGAGCGATTGAAGAGTTTTGTCGACTGTGCGGAATTACCCGAATGGTCAGAAATATAGAGCGTAATGTTACTCTCGAAGAGGTATATGCACGAGCAAAGTTTGTAGGATCGTGCAGTATCGATGAGCTTCAAAATTCTTGTCCAGATATCCGTTGGTTCATTCAACATAATAAATTAACGATAGCAAAGGCGTTGAACTGGAAAGTACAGCTATACACGAATCAGTATGAACAGGGAACATTCTATCGTTCTCGTGTTGAAGCTGCAGTTCTACCGCTGATTAGGCATTATCTAAACACCGCTGGATACGAGGTAGAGCTAGAAGTGCCCTATCAGGAATGCATTGAACGAGTGTCATGTCCTGACAAAGCAGATCCTTCTACGGTGCGAAGCGATGCCTATATACATCACGCGCCTATACCGACAATTATTGAACTCTATATGTCGGAAGACGGTGGGGCTCCTGTAACAGATCGCTATATCGAGCAAAAGCGTAGAAAAGTGGTTTATTTAGAAACACAATGTGAAAAATTGGGGCTTAAACTAGGCGGAGATATTCAATTGTTGGGGTTTAATACTGAGCGTCGACAACGTACGGAATTTGCGCTCTTATATAAAGAAATTGAAAATGAGTTAAGTACACATTTTCCAGGCACAAGTGCGCTGGGCCATCAACAAGTGGTGGATTGGTCAAAAGCGGTTCAGCTTTTCTATATCTCAGATGAAGAGAAACAATTGGCAGAAACTGAGCAGGTGCTTTTCACGGATTACGATTATCCAATGTCATTTTGGAGTGAGCTCAATAAACTGATTTGTCAAAATATAGCGATGTCCGACGTCCGCTGGAAGGCTATCCGTTGCCGTGATAAACATGGTTTGCTGAAACAAGTCTCTCGCAAGAGTGAATACAGTTGGTATGACACCTCACATCGGAGGGGTAAAATTGATTCCCATGACGGTAATTATGGTGGCTTCTGGGCGCGCTCACTGAAAGCGTTGCACGAACAAAGAGTGCAAACTACAGCCAGACCTAAAGGCGTTAGGCGTTATGGTGTTGTTAATTTTACTTTAACGCCTGAAACAGCGGTCTGCATAGATCAAAATGGAAAACGTAACTATGTAGCTGCAGGGAGCAGTGTGTATCTATCAGAGCGAATTGCAGAAGCCCTTCGGAAAATCCATCAGGAACACGGCGTTATTTGTGTCAGTGATCGCAGTATGTATAACGTCGACTATGTTGGAATAAATGATCGCGGTGAGTATATTGTTAACAGTCACTCACTTAATGTAGATAAACTGGCCGAGCTAATTTCCATTTATGTATTGAACACCTACGGCTTTGATCCCGTACCCGGAAAAAAGCTGCGTTCAGGTTCTAAAACAGCACATATTGCGGGCTTTCGGTTTAGTGAATTCGAGGGAGATATTTCAAATGAAAAAGAGATCTTGCAGGAGATTACTGCTACAGCGAGGAAAGATGGCGGTCTGAAAATCTCAGATGAATTAAAGCGTTTGGCTGTGCTTAATACGATTGATCTGCGTAAACAAAAGAAAACTGCGGCTTCCAAGCACTGGGTTGCAGATAGCGAGGAAAATATCAGGCGTGTTGCCCATGTCTATGCAAGCATGATGGAGAATCTGAACGCCCCTGCGACAGAAATTGAAAGTACGGGATTCAACACTGACTGTAGTGGTACGCTGAATTTGGTCACTTAGTTAGAGGTGATATCATCTCCAACTAAGTTAACAGGTGACACGATGACAAAACCCACAAGGCGACAATTTGGCGCGAGTTCAAATTAGAAGCTGTTCGACTAATCCTAGATCAGAACTATTCAGTGACAGAGGCAGCTCAGGCCATGAATGTTGGGTAATCCACGATGGATAAGTGGGTTCCCTAACTAAAAGAGTAAAGCGATAAATGGCCTATTTTTTGCGGGTCGTAGAAGTATTGATAGACGTCAGACATGACTAAGTTTGGTTTTCAAGAGCCGACAAGCTCTTGATTATGACATTAAACCGTATAGCTTTAGGCTATCTTGAAGCATGTTGATAACCTTATTTCTAAGAGTAATCGGTGAAATTACTTCAACGATATTGGCATTCTTCATAAGCCACCATTCGAAGGTGTGGCTGTCTCGAACATCAGCCTCGATTGTCGTGTAATTACCGTCGTTAGAAATTATCTTTTGCTCTTTAGAAAGTAAGGTTTCTTCAATAAGGTGCAGCCCACTGTAGTTTTCAATTTTGAGCAAGACTTTTTGCATATCACCACCAGAAAAGTGGCGCGCGTTCTGTTGCACATACTCTCTAATATCAAACTTCTCTAATGTTTTTGTACTACTGAAGCCAAGCTTTAAGCTGTGAATTCGATGCAGTGCGTAGGTACGAAAATCACTATGTGATCCTGGAATAAGTGCAACAAGATAGAAACTGTTACCGTAAAGGAATAATCCTAAAGGCGTCGCTGTGTACTCTTTAGGTTCCGTTAAACCACGCTTTTGGTAGGTGAACATGATGTCTTTTTTATTAAGCAGAGCTTGTTCTATTTGCTTAAAAAAATCGTTACCAACAGTTGGTGCAACCAAGGGGAACTCACTCTGGAAATAACAGAACCTCTCGTTCCAAAGAATGGTCTGTTTAGTGTTTTCTCGCTTGAGCGCCGAGAAAATAGCTTCTATATCGGAACGCAGAGTAGGTGGAAGCATCGACTTAATTTCTTTTTCGATGATCTGTAATGATACGACTGAAGACATACCATCAGGCTTCACTGGGTGGCGATACCCTTGGGATATCTGATACCGATAGGGGCGACTTTCATCATTTAGTTCAATGCTAACGTTATCTGAGAGTACTTTATTAATGCAACGCTGCACGGTGCGAAGTTGGCTTTTCTCATCGGTATTAGCAGACAGTAGCTCAGAGGATAGGAGTAAGTCACGTATATCTATGGTTGAAATAGAATCAGGATGACAAGGTATCGACTCTAGTACTTTTTGATATATCTGTATTTGTTTACTCATATTTCCCTTTGTGATGGTTAATAAATCGTTTTGGCGACAAAAAATGTCGCCTGATTCATTATAATAGCATTCACAGGCAAATAATAGGAACGGCAATATGCCCCTGTAACTTTGACTGCAACAAACAAGATAATGTTGATGCTAGTTCACTGCTGAATAATGCTGTCTGTAGTGCTTAATATGCACTGGTCAGTGTTGGGATAATAGCAGCACTACTTCTGGTCACTGACTACCCTAGATGATGAGAATAACTATAGATGTCTGATAACAAGAAGGGCTTAACAGCGGTTCGCCTGCAGAACAAAATCGCAAACCTACGCAAAACGTCGAAAGAGGCCGCTTTAGAACAAGGTATCCTGCAACCTTCTGTTGATGGTCAGATCGCTTTGGACTTGATGCCTTCGGAGCCTGTGATAACTACTGATTACATTAAGGCTAAGGAACCCGGACGCTTAAAAAAGGAAATCGACGACTGTCGTACAATCACATCTAAACTATTTTATCGAGAGAATAAGCCGAAACCATCGCTCACTTCATGTAGCGATGGTACTGGTACCGGTAAGAGTTACGGTCAGTTGAAGGCTTACATTGAAGAGACAACGATTGATGGTAACGCTCAAGGGCATCGGTGCCTATTCTTTATCACACCTCTGAAAAACCAGATCGATTTCGATGATAAGTTGATGAAGACGGCTCAGGATAAGGGAATCTATTTTGTCCCTTTTTTGTCACGTTCAGATCTTTATACCATGGATTTCAAGAACTGGCTTCCAGATCTGAACGGTATAGTCGAGACGAATAAAGAGCGATACGACAGATGGTTCAAGATCGGATATTCGCTACCTTCTCAGTATGACGACGTTAAAAATAGTCTTCGTACGCTGAGTGATGCAATACGCTCCTTAGTTGCAGCAGAGCGCAAACTGAAAGATCCCTCACTAACTGATGGAGAACGCTCCGCAACCGATAAGGCTCTAATGTACGAAAGAGGCACGGTAGTTAGTATATTGGGTCAATTGAGCGTTATCTGCGCTGATGTAGCCCCAAAATCCCTGAGTGGTCTGCTTGGCTGCGACTCAAAACGTGAGCGTCTTTTAGCAGAGATTATCTTGCACACAACTCCCCTAGAGATGGCTAAAGTGCGGCCATGTGTATTGGTAGCTACCACCCGAAAATTTGATTTTAAGACCAGTATTCTGAGCTGTCGTGAAGATGGTTATCATTACCGTAAGAGTATGCCGTTTACTCGCTTGCTAGGCGGCAAGAAGATGGTCAACATTACCGAGTTCGGTGCATATGTTTCAAAGCCGCATGAGAAGCAGATGGAGTATCTGACAGAATCATACTTGGCATCGGATGAAAAAAATATTTTCCGTAAGCGCAAGATCAGTTTCGACTTGGTAGTTGACGAGGAGCACGAATCATACGGTATTCTGATGAACTCGTGCACGACTAACCTTCTGGACAACAAGGCGACCCAGATGCCAGATGTGCTCGCGGGCGTTCATCGTATCCTGCGACAGGTTGAAGGATACGAAGCCGATCCGACAGTGCCCGTGGCCTGCTTTGAAGAGAAGAAAGCGTTCGTTGATTTGATTAAGGCGGCTATCAAGGCTCATTGTGATCTATCGCCGAAGCAAGATCTGCGCTCTCTAACAGGGCTTTTTTCGAACAAAGTCGATCACTTTCTAATCCGCTCAACTAATGTAGAGCAAATCGTCAGCTTGACGAAGAATGTTTTTAGCTTCCGCCCAAAACGGTTCTTCAACGAGAACGGGCTGCGGAACATTCGTGTCCGTCCCATGTATTTCGATAGCACCTATGAGATCTACTTCACTGAAGATAAAGCGGATCCTAGTGCGTCACTATATGATATCTATCAGGTGTTACTGGCTTCTTTGTATGGTGCGGCTTCTGTCAAAAAGAACTCGAAAATGTTAAAGCAGTTGAGAGAGCCGAGCGCACATAATGAAACCTTAGCGCGTTTCATCAAAAAGGCGCTTGATGTGAGAGGTGAGGTCACACAAATGTTTGACAAAACCACGGATAGTGATCTCGAAATTACTTCGTTTTTTGCTTTCTTCTTACCAAAGGCCGTTTTCAGTATTGAAAAGTGCAATGATCTTGAATTCTTCGAGAAAGGCGATGGCACCGAAGATGTTACATATGTTGACTTCAAGCTAGATATAATCACTGAGCTACCAGAAGCTGGCTTGACCCAATTCCTGTACAACACAAACAATACCGTCCTGACGCTTAGTGCTACGAGTGGAATCAATGGCGTTTGTAACGGCCAGTATGACCGAAACTTTCTTAACACCTATAGCGTATCAGGTCTGGAAAAGCCTGATTTGGGTTACACATTGATTACTCGTAAGCCTGATGATATTCAACCACTAGCTGAGCTGCGTGATACTCGCAATATCTTGCGTAAAGTTGAATTCAAAGAGATCCCCGAAGAAGCAAGTGCCTTGACACCAGCGGAGCATAGTGAAGAGTTCAAGTTAGTCTATCGCGCTTGGTATGAACGCTTGAGTAAGAAGTGGGTGGTTAAACCTGATAGCACTTATGAGATCAAATCTGCCAATCGCGGCACATACAAAGAGCGTGAGTTTGGACGAATTCTTAGCGCGTTGCTCATGGCGGCATACGATAAACGTAACACCCTAATCCTTTCTTTGAGTGGTGATTTCTTTAAGGAAGTCCGTGCTTATTTAAAATCACAGGATACTTACCCTGACGGGTTAAAGATTATCAGGCCAGAGGGCGTGAAGCAGCCAAGTATTCTGGAGTTTAAACCGTTCAAAAATGGTATTACGTTGCGCGTGATCATGTTTGATTCGGCATTGGGACAGGCTACTGATATTCGTAATCAAATGTACTTGGGTGACGAGAACACGAAAATCGCTTTCGTGTCACATTACCGTGCTGCTGGTACTGGCTTGAACTACTTCGTGAACCATCGTGGTGAGATTCAAGAAGATTTTGAGCGACTTGTCTTAGTCAACTCACCTTACTGGTCACAGGTGCATGTAAAAGGTGGGTGGAATTCTCTGGAGAACTACGTGACTTTGTTGAAACACTTTGCCGCCTCGAATGGGACGAAACGCTTGAGTGATTTCAGTACAAGTTTGGTTACGGGGGAGAATTACAAGATCTTGAATGACGAGCACTGTATGGAACTTTTGAAAGTGATAATGCAGGCCATTGGCCGTGTCGAGCGACGAGATACCAAGATCACCACAGAAATATTCATGCCTGAGGACGTACTCCGTAACGCGGTGATGCAGTTCCAACGATTGGGGCGTGATCCCCGAAACGAGATGTTTCGTGAGAGTATGTCGCTACTCAACTATAAGTGGATGAAATATTGCGAAGCCACTGCTGCTGCTGCGTCGTTTTCTGACGATAAAGAACGGCAACAACTGGAGAAGAAAACTAAGAGACAAGCTCGACAGTTGGACTCTTTCTTCAATAAAACGGTTCCTCAGCTCCTGGAGCAGGCTCGTCAGGGCGATAACTTGTCAGTCAGGTTCAACGAGGCACTGCGGCATATAGACTGCGTGGTAGATCCAGTGCGATATATTGACCGCCTGAAAAATACTGATGTGGTAAAGAGCGACCTATACCTTGCTAAGGTGTTGGACGTATTTTTCATCGATCTTGGCGAAGGCAATGAACACGTTAAACTTTGTCGTAATGAGTCAGAACCTAAGATTCTGACTGACATGCAGCATGGTGATTAT
Source organism: Vibrio sp. 10N.261.51.A3 (assembly GCF_041471965.1). Classification (NCBI taxonomy): domain Bacteria; kingdom Pseudomonadati; phylum Pseudomonadota; class Gammaproteobacteria; order Vibrionales; family Vibrionaceae; genus Vibrio; species Vibrio sp. 10N.261.51.A3. The sequence continues at coordinate 95,422 of NZ_JBFRPK010000067.1, read as the reverse complement.
GAGTACGACCCTGTATTGCAATTGCTTGGGTTTACACGTACCCCTGGCGATAGTCTGGATGGGCTAGCGGCGTCTGTGCTTAAAGCAGGCCAAGCGCTTGAGAAGGGGGCTTTTAACGGAATGATTCCACATCCTTCAGTCTTGCCACTTCTAAAGGGTAACGTGGGCGAGTATTTAGTTCTAACCCTGTTGGAAGAGCTTGGGATAACACCGCTCGCAATAGATGAGGTCATTGAGCAGATCGGTAAACGTGCCTATGAATTATTTGATATGTATGTCGTGGTAGATAGTGTTCTGATCTGTATTGATGCCAAGAACTGGACTACAGCGACAGATAAAGAAGATATGTCGATGACTACCCATAAAAAAGCTGTGGACAAGTTAGGGACTGTTAAAGGCTACGTGGGTGAGCGTTTTGATGCCATTAAGGGGGTGTATGTGAACACCCGAAAAGAGCAGAATGATGCTAACTATATTTTCGCCGAAGTGTCTCCGGGTGAGGAACTGTTCTACCTGAACATGTTCAAGGACGTGATCGGGTATGGGCCAGCGAAGCGGTACCGTAAAAAGCTTGATGGAACGAAGATCCCTGAAGAGATCGGACGCTTGGCAGACACAGTCTGCATAAACGAGAAGTTGACTGAATTACTGAGCCGCGAGGAGAATTAAGATGGGACTTTTTAAAGGGCTGTTGCAGTGTGAAGGCGCCCCGGTGGCAAAGACCCAGATCATCGATGTACAGGGAGCTCTGAAAGAGAATGTATGTCGTTTACTTTGTCATGACGATCATAGTATGTCGGTGGTGTACGGGTTCCGTGACGGAAAGAAAAAACGGCTTGATGGGGGTAAGAAGGAATCGGCTGAAGCATATGCTAAGCGTATGCATTGTGAAATTAAAGAAATCATCCGTAACAAACTCGGCTTAAACAAGCGTGATAGCGTGACCTATGAGACGGCACGTGTCTATACGGAAGGCAGCGCAGGTGAGCGTTGGTTTTTTTTCTACTTGGCAGAAGCCGTTGTTGATACCACTGCACTTGTTCAAAGTTTAGAGCGCGACGGCTTGTTGGTTCAGCGTGTGTTCGAGTCTATCATGTCGCTGCACCTTAAACGTTTCTTCGTGGCAGATGCTGAAACTTCGTATCCAATAAAGCCAGTTTGCTTCAACTCGGAATTATTCGTCAATGCTAATAAGGCAGAGGGCGGGAAGAAAGAAGGGTATTATATCAATGCGCTTCGACCAGAACTTTACTGTGGGCCGAAGCAGGACCTCTGCTTGACTATTAAACGCATAACCTTTAAGGCTGAGCAGACAGACGGCTTTTTTGCGCAGACGGAAGATACCACGCTGTATTTCCAGAGTTACACAGAAGGGGAAAAGGCTTACAAAGTTCTAAAGCGTGTTGATGCGCGCAAGCGTCAAATTCCTTACATGTCATTCGGCAGCGAATATAAATTCTGCGTGAACTATACCGAGCACTTAATGATGGAAGTACTGAGGGCTGTTCTGGATGCTTATGCTGTGCCATACACCCAACGGTATTTCCAAGCTAACTACGTGTCAGACAAATTCCTAGAAGTGACGCGAGAACGAGAGCTGCCACTGGTTATTATTGATGACCTAGGGGATAGAGAAAGCGATGAGCAAGGTGGTCGGGCTGAGACTATCTGTCAGCTACAGAAGACATTAAACCCTGCAGTAATTATGAAATCTAGCGAGTTGTCAACGTACGACAAGCTGCACCCAGACCATGCTTATCTGGTCTTGAACCGCTCTACGAGTGATGGCTCAAGCATTCGAAATTATAGTGAAGAGCAACGTCATGCTCTCAAAGTCGAAGAAGCATATGCTAATGCTGATCGGACAGGAGATAAGCCAAAGCTACCGAAGAAAAAAGTTTATCGGACATTCTGGCAAGCACTCGAAGATCATAAAAAGAAGCCTGATGATAGCTTCGATTACTACACGAGTTTGAAGCTGACTGCGTTTAATCAAGGTAATATGCTGGTATTGCAGGGTATGAACTTTGATCTGCTAGTCAAAGACAGATCACAAGGAAAGAAAAACAAAGATACCGGGGAAGTAATTAACAAGGTGATCCCTGCTGTGGATGTTTCAAAATTGGCCAAAGTTGAGACGGAACTGTGGCTGAAGGAGCGCGTCCGTATCCATAAGAACTTGCTGGACATCGACCTGCCAGACGGTGATTTTCTTCTTTACAAGATCCGCAAGACTAAGGGTAATGGATTCATGGCTTTCGTCGTGTCTGTCAAAATCCAAGACAGCACACTGAGTATTGGAAATGTGGAACGGTACATTGATGAAGATAAGCTCCGCACCATGCACGAGTGTCTTGACGAAGATGTGATCCCTACATTATACGATGGAGGGTTCTACCTGTTCGACGTTGAGAATGAGATGGTGCTGAGTGACTACCACACCACACGTGTTCCACGGATCATAGGTAATAGTGATGTGGACAGCATTGCTGTTGGACTGGCTAATGAGAGGGGGCCTGGGCGCGCTGTTGCTGATACGGTGCTGCCATACTATGTGGCCGGTGTTGCACGGAGACAGTACCACCATATCCATATGCACCACGACGGTAATAATCTGGTGTACTTCGTGTCCCCAGTGAATAAACCTAATGCGAAGCTGCCGAAACAAAGTCTGACGTATAAAATCCGTGTCACGGATATCAATGGGCAGATTCTTGATCCGTTTGAGATGCCTATAACAGCTGTTTTCTTGCAGTCGTTCACTCGTGATGTACACAAAGTGCGAGAGGTCTCGAAATCCTCAATCTTGGAGAAAATTGTTGATATTTATCTTTCGAACTGATTTGCCATCACATTTGAATGGCAAACTCAGACTGCTAGGTATTCCATGTATGATATATGGAGCGCAATCAGAGTTGTATTTACTTGCTTTGGAACCAACCTCGGAAGCAGTCGTAGATTCAAATAGCTACTGTTTTCGCCCTAATCGCATATATTTCGATACTTTAGAGAAACTCTGAATTGTCTAGATTGTGATGTGGGCTAACTGCTAGAAGTTAGCGAGGAAGTAAGTGTTAAAGGTCAGTACTTCTAATATTGAGCTGAGGATTTATCAATAAGTTGGCCATATAAGGTCAATTTGTGTCGAAGTTAACTCGGTATCAATATAATAAAACTATGATTTAGACTGCGTGATATAGCACAAATGACAAAAACGCATGTTATGCGTTTATTTTCATGAGTTAGAATTTGAAAACTAAAGAAGTTGGAGCGTGCAGCGGGAATCGAACCCGCATCATCAGCTTGGAAGGCTGAGGTAATAGCCATTATACGATGCACGCACACTGTCTTATGAGTAAGACTGAGGCATCAAGAAGACTGGAGCGTGCAGCGGGAATCGAACCCGCATCATCAGCTTGGAAGGCTGAGGTAATAGCCATTATACGATGCACGCACATCGTCTTAACGAGTTTGATAATGCCACATCTAACTGAAAACGAAACCTTTTTCTTTCATTTTTATTCTAAGTGCTCGCATAACCACCACTCCGCTAGTTTTTCCATCATGTTCGGCGTTTTCAGAGTGAATAAAATGTGACTAAAATCTCTAAAAAAGGAGGGCGAGAAATAATAGTCAATGTCATGCTGCTTTTTGCGATAAATCTGCCTTAATTTATAAGCCTGTTTTAGCGGTGCTTGGTTGTTATAAAAATCTCATTAAAATTAAGGAATTTGGAGTGTTAACATAAACTGGTTTTTATTCGTGTTTTGGATTCCGTTAATAACAATCTGAATGCATAAATTTAACTTATTAATTTGTCAAAACATTCAGTAAACTAATCCCAAATGAGTGGAGTTATAGGCACTTATAAGCCTTTGCAGAAAAAAGTAACGAGTTCAGTTGATAATTCACGCAAAAGTCTCGTCATTCCGTCTATCGTTTGGTACATTTGCCGCACATTTTGTCTCCCCTAAAATTCCCATGCCTTCTCAGTTCCGAATTAACAAAATTGTTGAAATTGGTGACACTCTTCACCGCAGTGGCTGTGCTCCTTACAAGCTAGAGAAATACACTCAATTCTATGCAAAAAAGCATGGTGTGGATGTGATGATCCAAGCAACGCCAACTGCGATTAACTATCAATTTCCAGACGATAACAACGCCGTTATTCTTAAGCGTCTAAAGCCTGCGTCAATTAACCTGAGTTTGTTGGCCAATACGATCATTCGTATTAACCAACCGAGCAGTGAGCCTGTACCAGAACCTGTCGGTTACTCTAAATTCGTGACGGCACTTGCCAATATGGGTATTCCGCCTGCTTATTTGATGCTGGTGGGCAGTACGTTGGAAGCGGTGGGCTTTTCTGCGTTATTGGGCTTGATGGTTTGGGTATGTCAGCAAGTTCTTCATTCACGTCGTGCTATTGCGGTTGAGTTCATCTCGGCACTGTTAACGGGTATCTTTGTAGCGTTTTTGGCGAGTACAGGGTTGCCGATTCCGGTGTGGGCGTTGTGTATCGCCTCGATTGTCCTGTTTGTCCCCGGGTTATCCATAGCCAACGCATTAGAATGTTTGGCGTTTAATGACTTGGTTTCTGGTACCAGCTTGCTTGGGCAGAGCGCCTTAACGCTGATTAAGCTGTTTGTTGGGATTATCATGGGGCTCAACATCGGTGAAGCGATATGGGGACAAGCGGTCTCCATCGACTATACCAATGCGGTACCTATGTGGATGCACATATCTGGCTTGGTGCTGATCTCTGTGTCTATCGGTGTGATGTTCAATGCACGTCCTAAGGACATCTTACTTGGCTTGCCAGTTGCGGTTCTTGGTATGTGGGGCCCATTCTATCTAGGTTTTGATAGTGGTTGGGTTGTAGGTACTTGGGTTACGACGGTTCTTATTACTTTGTACGGAACTTGGATTGCTAAAAAGATGGAGCTCACGGGCTCTATTTATATCGTGCAAGGGATCATCATCTTGGTTCCGGGTAGCCGAGTATTAGTGAGTGCTAGCCAGTCGGTGTTTGAACAATCGATTTTGCCTATCCCGAGTATCGGTTTGTCGGCGTTATTCATGTTCTCTGCAATCGTGGCAGGGCAAATCACCGCTTACTCGATTTACTCACCAAAAGTCGAACGTTAAACCTTTCCGCTTCTCAAGTTTTTAAACAAACACAGCTTAGCGGCTGTGTTTGTTCGTTTTAGGAATGGCTCTTTTTTTAAAGACAATTAGTTCTCCGTAAAACTTGTTAGATTTATGCTCGCTAAGCCTGACAAGAGTCATTAAAATGGAACAAATTCTATTTAAATGAAGTATTAACGTATGTCTCTACCTCCTTGTCCGCAATGCCAATCTGAATATGTCTATCAAGACCAAAACAACCTAATCTGCCCTGAGTGTGCCTATGAATGGAATCCGGAAGAAGAACGTTTAGAAAGAGAAGCTGCGCGTGTTAAGGACGTGAATGGCGTTGTATTGGAAAGTGGCGATAAAGTTACCTTCATTAAAGATCTAAAAATTAAAGGCAGTTCTAGCGTATTGAAAATTGGTACTAAAGCTGTGATTCGACGCATCAATGAAGGTAAAGATCACCAGCTAGATTGCAAGCTGGATGGAGGCGGTGAAATGCTGGTTACGGCGAAGTACGTTAAGAAGCAATAGTCGATAATCGGTCAAAATTGCGAGTTGCTACTGAACTAAATAGCGTAAAAACCGGAGGATAATCAACATTATATGGACATGGTTAAAGCTGCTCTTTCGCATTCAACTGCCTTTCATCACTATGTGAATGCCTGTACTGAAGATGGGTTAGATATTTACACGGGCATTTCTGATGGCAGTGATGCCTATTTAAAAAGGCGAATCGCTTATTCAAAAGGTGAGTGTTTGCCTGAAGGGTGGACGCCAGCTTCCACTTATTTTTGTATTGAGTCTGAGCAGATTCTTGGTGTGATTAGAGTTCGTCACGGTACCAGTCCGTACATTCACGATGTTATTGGACATATCGGATATGAGACGCTGCCACAAGCCAGAGGGCGGGGTATCGCAAGTCATATGTTGTCTTGGGTTCAACGACATGTATTGACCGAAAGCGCTATCATTACCTGTGAGTACGGCAATATTGCTTCGCAAAAAGTGATTGAGAAGTGTGGTGGGCAGTTCTTAAATACCTTTTACTCGGAGCAAGATAAACACGAAGTCTTACGTTACCAACTAGAACCAAAATGAACATTTAAGCGTGGCATTTTTGGTTGTGTCGGAGGCTCTGAATTCCGGCTTAAACGAAAATGAAACCATAGCCAATTATTGTTGGAGGTATTTTGAAGTATTCAACAAGATCTGCTCAGTTATCAGATTATGAATTTCTGTTTGAGCTAAAAAAGGCGGCTGAATTTGAGCCAATTAAGGCTGTTTTTGGCTGGGATGAGCAGATTCAACGAGATATACACGCCGAAGAGTGGGCAGAAGAACGGCCTGAAATCATTGAATATCAAGGTAAAGCGATTGGCAGTGTGTTGTTGCAAGACAAAGACGACCACTTCTATTTTTGCCGGTTCTTCTTACTGCCTGAATATCATGGCAAAGGTATTGGCAGCCAAGTTTTAACGGATTGCTTAGCTCAAGCAGCCAAACTCAATAAGCCTGTGGCGTTGTGTTATTTACAAGGTAATCGAGTTGGGGAGTTGTATTTAAGGTTTGGCTTTGAAATCACCTCGCAAAACGATCAGTTTGTCTATATGTGGCGTGAATAGACATCTATCTAAATTGAAAAGTCTGCGTCTGTAACTTGATAGGCATATGACACTCTCTTAACGTAAAACCATGTAAAGCTCCTTATGCTTGATTACTAAGCGATTACACTTAGAACAGATCGAGCGTAAGGGAGTGTGCAATGAATTATTACCCAACTTCAAAAATAGTGGGTGAACAAAGGTTTGGTTTTGGGCCGAGGTTAGGTCAAACAGCCTATTATTCGCCTTTAGAACAGTTGGATAAAAAGCCATTCGTTCACCAAACTATTCAAGCATTACCGACCACTGAATCTATCCTGATAATAATGGATGAAAACCGTGTGCAGCGGGCGAAAGCCAAGGGTGATGAGCAAAAGGTGCAAGCCATGAAGAAAGAGGCACAATCCTTTCTTCGTAATCACTACCGACAACAAGTTCAAGCTCGCCACTTGCAAAGTGTTGAAACCCCTTATGGTTTTCAAGAGCGCATTATTCAGTTTTGGAGCAATCACTTCGCCATCTCGGTTGATAATCGAAAGCTGATGCCCTTAGCCGCAAGCATTGAAAACGATGTGGTGCGTCAGTATTGGAACGGTAATTTTAGCGACATGCTGATGGCTTCTTCAAAGCATCCTGCCATGCTCCTTTATCTCGACAATCAACTATCGATTGGTCCCAATTCAAAAGTCGGAAAGCGCCGTAATAAGGGCCTCAATGAGAACCTCGCTCGTGAGATCTTAGAACTCCACACTCTTGGCGTTGATGGTTCTTACACTCAGCAAGATGTTATTGCTTTAGCAAAAGCCATTTCAGGCTGGGGCATTAAATTCAAATCTCCTGATGCTGGGTTTCGATTTGCTAATAACCTGCATGAGCCAGGAAGTATCACACTGCTTGGAAAGGCTTATTCTCAATCCGGCGTCTCGCAAGGAGAGTCGTGTTTAAAAACCTTAGCGACCCACAAAGACACTGCTGCGTACTTGGTTGGTAAGCTGTGCCAGCATTTCATTGGCGACATACCTAAAGAACTCTCAGAGCAAATGGTTGCTGAATATCTGAGAGGCGAGGGGAATTTACTGCCTGTTTATCGCTTGTTATTGAACAGTGCTGAGGCGAGTAAACCTAACCCTAATCGTTTTAGACCGCCGAAGGAGTGGCTGTTTGCCGTTCTTCGTAGTGCCGATATTTCTTTAAACGAGAAACAGGCATTCAATGCACTCAACAATTTAGGGCAGCCTCCTTTTAAACCGGGTTCACCTGCAGGCTGGTCGGATCAAGACAGAGACTACAATAGCCCTTCGGCGTTGACTCAACGTATGCAAGTTGCGAATAGGCTTGCGTCTGCTGCAATAAAATCGGCTAAAGCGTCAGGAGTTAAGCCGAAAGCGGTAGTGGATAAAGTGATCGCGGGTTTATATGGCGATGCTATTGATGAACACACCCAAATTGTATTGAACAAAGCCGACAGCGCTGCAATGCAACTTTCCCTGTTGTGGCTAAGTCCGCAGTTTCAATATCGTTAGGAGTGGGTATGAAAAAGTCAGATTGTTCTCAGAATAAAGCGCCACATAGTATTAACCGCCGCCAGTTCATGGGTATTGCGGCGGCTGTTGGCGTCAGTGCGATGCTGCCATTTCCAAGCTTTGCCAAAACAGGTTCAGACAATATCTTCATTTGGGTATCACTGCGTGGCGCGATGGATGGTTTAAATGTTGTAGTGCCGCATGCCGATCCGGATTACTCTAATTTGAGACCCAACATCGGATTAAAACCTGAACAGCTAGTGAAGCTGGATGATTTCTTTGGGCTTCATCCATCTCTAAAGCAGTGCCATCAATGGTATGAGAGTAACGAACTCAGCTTTGTACACGCTTGTTCAACCGCTTATCGTGAGCGTTCACATTTTGATGGACAGAAGATATTAGAGAATGGTACTTCCGACCCGTTTAACACCGTAGGGTGGATTAACCGTTTACTCACGTTGAGCTCAGAAAAATACGATGGAATTGCGATTGATTCGGGCTTACCACTCATCATGCAGGGCGAATCGACCGTGGCAAGTTGGTACCCAAACCGCTTAAAAACACGCGATAAACAAACGGAATTGCTGGAAGAGTTGTTTCAAAGTGACCAAATGCTGTCTTCAAACTTTGAAAGTGTCATGAAGATAGATCAACTGGTGGGAGACCAAGGTGTCGGCAAACAGTTTAAATCATTGATGGGTAAAACAGGCGACATATTATCGGCTGATAACGGACCAAACATCGCAGCGTTAGAATTGGGTGGATGGGACACTCACGCCAATCAAGGCAACGTAAATGGACGGTTGAGTAATCAACTTAAAACTTTGGATGGTGGGTTAGCGGCTCTCAAAGCTTCACTAGGTGATCGTTGGCAGAAGACAGTGATCATCGCGGCCAGTGAATTTGGTCGAACAGCAAAAGAAAACGGCACCAAAGGCACCGACCACGGCACTGGCAACGTCATGTTTGTTGCGGGTGGTGCGCTGCCATCGTTGAAAGGAGTGGGGGGTAAGGTTATTGCCAATTGGCCGGGCTTGAGCCAAAGCCAGCTATATGAGGGCCGAGACCTTAATCCAACGACTGATATGCGCTCGGTTATCAAGGGCGTGCTCTACCAACATTTATCGGTAGAAGTGAAACAACTCAACATTATCTTCCCTGATAGTGCCGATATTAGACCGATGAATCTTGTTTAGAGATTTACCAAGACCCTGTTAGATGCGATTCAGTCGTTTGAATCGCATTCTATTTCTGACTCGCTTGTTTACGATTTAATCGCCAACAGTGCTCCGAACGTCACTAAGCCAAATCCACATGCTTGATTAAGCCTTTTCTTTGCTCTCAATAGATGCTTTTGCAATGTATTCGAAGTAAACAGCATAGCGACAACGCCAAACCATAAACCGTGAAGAACGATCATGTAAAGCCCATAGCCGAGCGCGACATGCTGGTTTTCTGCATCAGGTGAGATGACTTGGCTGAAGATGCTCAAAAAGAACAACATGGTTTTTGGGTTGAGCACGTTACATAAGAAGCCTTGGGCTAAATAGCGCCAAACACTGGTGCTTTGCTTTGCATCTTCCATCGGTGCAAGCTTGTTGTCCGCACTCAAGATACCTTTTAGCCCTAGATAAATAAGGTAGGTTGCACCTGCGTATCTAATCATGTCAAACAGCTGCTCATTCTGTGAGATTAAGTAACTGATCCCAAGCATTGAATAACTGATGTGAGCACAAATCGCTAAACTCACACCGATTGCAGTCCAAATCCCTGCTTGTCTTCCTTGGTTGACACTGTTTTTCAAAACTAAAACGAAATCAGCGCCTGGGCTGATAACAATCAATAGTCCCAATACTGCTAGGATTAACCACTCCATAATGACTCCAACTCTTTATATTTGATGAGCCAGCATTGTATGGTTTTTTATTGCTGCCTATAATCGAAATGAATTCCACCTATTTGTGAGAAAAAATCACACATGAGACATTTGAAAGCATTTCATATTTTCCACGTAGCAGCGCATTCGAGTAGTTACAGTGAAGCGGCGGATAAACTCAATATCACACATGGCGCGGTGAGTAAGCAGATCAAGGTATTGGAAAATCACTTATCCCAAGTTTTGTTCTACAAACAGGGCAGGAATGTGTGTCTCACCAAAGAAGGGGAATTACTCAAAGGTTACACAGAGCAAGCGTTCCAAGCCTTGGAGACTGGAGTCCATAAGCTTAATCAGCTGAATCATCAAGCGTTGGAAGTTTCATGCGAACCCACATTGACCATGCGTTGGTTAATGCCTCGACTCGGTGATTTCTATAACGAATCCGGAATTGATGTTCGATTGTCGACTGCTGGTGGGCCTGTGAACTTGAATGCGACAGGGCTCGATATGGCGATTCGCCGAGATGACTTTAAATTAACCGAGCGTTACGAACAGATACCACTAGTTGAAGAGTGGGTAGGCCCTGTGTGTTCCCCGGGTTATTGGCAGCAGGTAAAAGATAACTTAGATGATGTGAAATTACTGCACAGCAGTACACGGCCAGGTGCTTGGAGTCATTGGGGTGCTATCACTATAGATAAAGTTAATGGTGGAGAGTGGTCAAAAGCTCGAGCGAACCAAACATTTGCACACTTCTACTTTTGCTTTCAGGCGGCTGTCGATGGGTTAGGCATAGCGCTTGGGTCTTATCCACTTGTCGCCGACGATCTTGAAAGAGGTAACTTGATCGCGCCGTTTGGCTTCGTACCTTCTGGTCACCAGTACATATTGCTCACGCAAGATAGCAACCATGAAGAGCCAGAAAGCCCGTTTGTTGTTTGGCTGAAGAATGAGTTATCGCAGTGTGTTCCAACTTTATAGGAACGACATCCGACCTAGAAGTGTGCTTGTCTTATGTCAGGCTCTAGTTCGTTGTTGTGGAAATCACTCAATAGGCAAAGACAGCACGCCACCATTGAGTTCGACTTGTTTTAGCCATTCGGTTGGAATTTCGCCATCTCCTTCGTAGAAACACGCCGCTAATACCGCGCCAATTACAATCGCACGACCGCAGCTGTCACCACCACATAAGATGTTGTCGCGAATGCCTTGTTGATAACTCTGAGCACCTGCAATAATGCGAATCAGCAAGGGGAACGCGGCACTCAGTTCACAATGCAATCCAAACTTCTTCGCGGCATCTGTAATCGAAAGCTCAGGATCAGCCAGTGCTTCGTCGATTTGATCGTGTATGAACTTGCTACAAGTTTGTCGCACCATTTCTACCGATTGCAGTGGAGAGTTGCCTTGAATTGCCGCTTGAACCAATAAGGTGATGGCTTGTGCCCATTCCACGGCTTTGTCGTTGTTGTTGGTCACTCGTACCGCACTCTCTACCATTGCCGGTAAGGTGTGAGAGGTGTAAGTACACGCCACTAAAGGAATTAGCTTTGAAACAGCAGGTAGCTGGGTGTCATCAGCGCCACAGGCTGTGATTGGAGCTTCTGTTAGCTCTAGTTTATGTATGTTCAGCAAGCTCATACGAGTCGCTTTATCAATATAGCCTCGCCAACTACCACCAAAATCAAACCAGAATCGGAAGTGCTTGATGTAGCTCGCTTCATCGTACTGTTGGTTGTCGACTAAACTGTCGACCATCGCTAATAGCTGAGCACCATATTGCGATTGCTCGCCTGCGGTTTTACCTTGGTGCGCAAAGTAGCCCTTGTCTTGGTAATCGAACTGATTCGGTGAGCGAAATTCTGGCTCAAAACCTGCTACGTGTAAGATCCTCTCTTGGTCATATAGCCAGTGCAGCCCCATTGAAGCAGCGTCTCCAACTAATGCGCCGACAACGGCGTAAAAAGCTCTTTCTTTATGATTGTCCATGTTGAGTGAAGTCCTTGAGAAGATCCAATGGAATTTGATACTTCAAGTATAGTGACTAAATGATGGGTTTGCTGTGTTTCAGTAGAGAGTTTTCAAGCAATTAATCCTGATTGGTCAATGAGTTAAACCAATCAGGGTAAGTGGATGAATATTATGACTTAGGTGGCTATGTTGACATATAACAGACGCTTGAATACACGTCTAAATAAACAATGACACTAGCGGTTAAGGTAAACACTCGAGCGTTGTTCAATGACTTTGAAAATACGTGAAAGGGTGAAACATAACGCGAAGTAAACCGCACCAACAATCAGCCAGATCTCGAAGATCAAACTGGAAGAGTTCGCCATTTCAGTGCCAACAAATGTCATCTCTTGAATCGAAATCAGGGATACAATCGAGGTATCTTTTACTAGAGAAATTGCCTGACCTGCTAAAGGCGGTGTGATGGCCGTTAATACTTGCGGGCCAACCACAAATCGATACTTAGACAACGCCGATAAGCCGAGTGAATCGGCCGCTTCCCATTGCCCTTTAGGAATACTTTCTAAGCCAGCTCGAATCACTTCTGCGATGTAAGCCGAAGAGAGCAAACCAATACAGATAACACCAGACGCCAAGTTTTCCCAAAGGTTAGCAGGACCAAACAGAAAGGCTTGAACAGCGTTAATCTCGCCGTTGTGTTCACGTAAGATACTTTCTAAACCAAGTAATGGAATCAGTTGGTTAGAAACGAAGAAATAGAATATGAAGACAAACACCAGCGGCGGAATATTTCGAACCAACTGGATAAAAATCAGTGCAGGGGTACGAAAGAAAGTGATTTTAGAGTGCCTTGCAACGCCAAGTAATGTACCAAAAGAGAGTGCTAACACCATACTCCAAACACTCAAGCGCAGTGTCGCGATCAAGCCTTGGAAAAAGTAAGGAATATTGCCTTGAGAAGGCGGAATGAAAATCAGGGTAAACGCATCTTCCCAGCGCCACTGGTAGTTAATACCAACAGCGGAACGATAATAAAGCCAGCCTGCAAACACACAAATGACAGCTAGTAACACACCATCTAAAAGGTTAAGGCGTTGATACCAAGGCTTCATATGAACGTTGGGCTTAGGTGTTGTTAATGCGCTAGTACTACTCACGTCATTCCTGTTTAAACGATAATAATTGATGTGTTGTGAGAGGTGGCTATGAGGTCATAGCTATCTCGTTGTTTTTAACAAGGCAGCGCAAACAATGCACTGCCTCGATTCACTAGCAAAAGTTCTGATTACTGACCTTGAGCAATCTGGTCTTGCCAATCTAGAGTAGAGAACCAGTACTCGTAACGCTCTTTCAACCAACCGTCTTCAGTACGTGCTTTGATCCATTCGTTGAAGAATTCTGCCTTGTCAGTTTCACCTAGGCGAACTGCAAATGCTTCGTTACCTTTTGATAGACGCTCTTCAAATGGAATAAATAGCGTGTCTGCGTTTTTGATCGTTTCGTGTTCTGGTTTCGGGCTAGACGCGATAACCGCGTGTGCGTTGCCGTTTAACACTTCTTGGAATGCTTGAGCATCGTCATCGAACTGCAGAACTTTCGCTTTAGGGAAGGTTTCACGAGCGACTTGAACCGTGAATGCTCCACGACGTGCTGCAATTTTTACGCGGCGAGAATCAAAATCAGAGATCTGAGTAAAACCTTCCGCTAGCTCTTTGTTAGCCGCCAGTTGAACGCCAGAGTGCGAGTAAGGTTCAGTGAACAATACGCTTTTAGCACGAGCTTCAGTGATAGACATACCGCCGATGATCACATCAAACTTCTTCGATAATAGAGAAGGGATAATACCGTCCCATGCCGTAGGTACAAATTCGACTTTCCAACCAGAATCTTCGGCAAGGCGTTTCGCCACGTCGATTTCAAAGCCAACGAGATCGCCTTGTTTGTTACGCATCGCCCAAGGAACAAATGTCGACATACCAACGCGCAGTGAGCCACGTTCGTTGATTTTATCGAGGTTAGGCGTTTCAGAAGCAAGTGCAGGCAAACTTACGGCAAGCGCAAGTAGGGCTGTAATTGCGGTTTTAAATAGCTTCATGCTGATAAATCCTTATTGTGTTCGCCAGTTAGCTCCGAGCTTATGCTCAAGCCAAGCTGCAACGGCAGAAAGTGAAAGTGTAAGTGCAAGGTAAATGATCGCCACAGAGAACCAAATCTCAAATGGCATCGCGGTTTCAGAAACTATGTTTCTGGCTTCGGTTGTTAGGTCAAAGATAGCCATGACACTCACAATCGAAGAGTTTTTGATAAGAGAGATCACTTCATTAGTCAAAGGTGGCAAGGTGCGTTGCACCACCTGAGGAAGAATCACATCCCAGTAAGTATAGGTCTTTGATAAACCCAAAGATTGAGCTGCTTCAAATTGTCCTCTCGCAATACCATTTAAACCAGCACGGAAGATTTCGGCGGTGTAAGCGCCTTGGAAAAGTGCCAAGGCTAAAACGGCAGTACTAAAGCGATCGAGCCCTAATACGGGGCCAAATACAAAATAGAGCAAATAAATTTGTACTAATAACGGCGTGTTACGAATCAACTCAACATAGCTGGTGGCTAAGGTGCGTCCAACCACCGAATTGGAGTTTCGCAATAGGGCTGTGGTTAAGCCAATCACCAGCGTTGCAACCAAAGAAATCAAAGAGATATTGATGGTAACTAGTAGCCCTTCAACTAATTCTGCAGGCCACCATTCACCATCTTCATAGAAAGCAATATAGTCCGGCACACGCTCCCATTGCCAGCTGTATCCCATGGTTTGTGCACCAGAGTCGAGAATCCAAACAACAGCAGCCGCCAGTACAACAATCTGTACCAAAGCAGATAGGGCGGGTTTAATAATTCGAATCAACATCAATAAGTCAGGATCTGATTTAGGAACGCTTGAGTACGTTCATGTTGAGGGGTTTCAAAAAGCGATTGTGGAGTATTCGATTCCACAATTTGTCCTTCATCCATGAAGATAACGCGGTCGGCCACTTGTTTTGCAAAGCCCATTTCGTGGGTCACACACACCATGGTGATGCCTTCGCTCGCCAGTTCAACCATCACATCGAGTACTTCGTTGATCATCTCCGGATCAAGCGCTGAAGTGGGTTCATCGAACAAGAGTAATTCCGGCTTCATACACAGAGAACGGGCGATAGCCACACGTTGTTGCTGGCCGCCAGAAAGTTGCACTGGGTATTTGTTGGCTTGTTCTGCAATGTGCACACGCTCGAGATAGTGCATTGCTATCTTTTCGGCTTCTTGTTTGCTTTTTTTAAGCGTACGAATTGGAGAAAGAGTAAGGTTTTCAAGCACGGTAAGATGGGGGAATAAATGAAAATGCTGAAACACCATTCCGACTTGGCCTGGTGTGTTAAATTTACTCGGAAGTACTTGTTCTAACACGGAAAGCTCGCCACTTTCGAAAGGTTCTAGCTGATTGATACAACGGATTAAGGTTGATTTACCCGAACCTGATGGCCCGCAAATCACCACTATCTCTCCTTGTTCAATATTTAAATCGATATCCTTTAGGGCATGAAAATCACCATACCACTTGTTAAGTGACTTAAACTTAACCATTTCCTTGAGATTGTTCAAATCGTTGTTCATACCTAGTAAAGAGACAGGTTTACCTTACCAATATAGAAATCTGAATGCACATAAAATTAAGGACTTATGAGAATTTAATAGCATCTTGTAGGGCAAATTAAAAAGCAGCGCCCAAAATGAACGCTGCTTCTGTTGTACGAAAGAAATAAGTAATGGGTTCAGTCAGATGTAAAAAATCATCTTTGTGTGACCATTGCCTTTGCTTTCTCTCTACTTTAGCAATTCTTAGTGAATCGCAGACTCTAAAATCTCACGCGTTTTCTCTGGCGTGATTGCTTGGTTTTCGCCAAGTTGCAGGTAACCGTGTGATTCAAGTTGAGCAACAACGTTGTCGATTGCTTCCGCTTTAGTTGCTTCGTAACCGTCGAACATGGTTGGAACGTCTAGGCTGTGGTAGAAGGCTTCGATTGCAGCGATTGTACGCTCGGCTAAATCAGCACCCGCTTCTAGGCCAAATACGTTACGACCCATTTGCTCTAGCTTACCACGCTTCGCTTCGATTTGATTACGAAGTAGTGAAGGTTGAACAATCGCAAGCGAACGTGCGTGATCTACATGCCATAGCGCAGTGAATTCGTGGCCAATCATGTGTGTTGCCCAATCTTGAGGAACACCCGTACCAATCAGGCCGTTAAGCGCTTGGTTTGCTGTCCACATTAGGTTTGCACGCCAAGCGTCGTTGTCACGCTCGTCGTATTGCTTACCCAGTACAAGTAGGTTCTTAAGCAGTGTTTCTGCGTAACCGTCTTGAACCATCGCATCTGTTGGCATTGTGATGTATTGCTCACATACGTGAACCCATGCATCAACTAGACCGTTGATCAGTTGGCGCTCTGGCAGAGACTTCATTACGTCTGGGTCCATAACCGCAAACTTAGGTTGTACTGCAGGGTTCATGAACGCCAGTTTCTCTTGAGTCTCTTTACGAGTGATTACCGCACCCATGTTAGATTCAGAACCTGTCGCAGGAAGTGTCAGTACCGCACCAATTGGTGTCGCTTCGGTTACTTGGTGTTTACCCGCTAGGATATCCCAACCGTCGCCGTCGTATTTAGCCGCTGCAGCAACGTACTTAGAACCGTCGATTACCGAACCACCGCCAACAGCGATAATGAATTCTACGTTTTCTTCTTTAACAAGAGCGACGGCTTTGTCTAGCGTCTCTTTCGTTGGGTTAGCTTCAACACCAGCGAACTCAATCCAAGCGTGATCCTTTAGAGAAGCGACAACTTGGTCGTAAACACCGTTGCTTTTGATTGAACCGCCACCGTAGATGACTAGTACTTTCTTCGAAGTATCAACCGCTTGGCTGATAGCGTTGATTTGGCCTTGGCCGAAGTGGATAACTGTAGGGTTAACATAAGTAAATTGCATTAGAGATTCCTTGTGTAAAGCTCAATTTGTTATTTTATCTGATTGCTTAATTTCTATATTTGCATATTAGTACAGTAATCTAGGTCAATGAAGAGCTGTTCCTCCAAATAAATTGCCTATTTCTACAAACTTGATATTCTTCCTCTGCTTTAGCTTACTTACTCTTAGCACTTGGAATGGAAAGTCGCCACTTATGAAAACACTCGCGCAGTTGTTACAGTCTTATGTAGAACACAAAGGTTGGGATGATCTCGAAGGGATCAGAGAAACTGAAATTGGCGGTGTGTGGTTGTATAGAAGCAGTGGCGGTAATCAGCGTCAGCCATTCACTTACCAGTCGGGTATTATCATGCTAGGGCAGGGTAAAAAGAACATCTATATTGGCGACAGACCCGTTACTTACGCGGCTGGTGATTACCTTGTGGTAGGCGTGCCAATGCCATTGGAGTGCGAAGCCTTGCCTGTAAATGGCGAACCATTGCTTGGCTTGTCGATTAGCATTGATTCTCAACGCTTGCATAGCTTAGTCAAAAAGCTCGAAGATCAAGGCTTCTTAGAGAGCTACTGCAACAAGCACAAACAGAACTCGAGTGGCTTAGAATCGACGCCAATGGAAGAGCAAATGCTAGAGAGCTTTACCCGATTGGTGAAAACGCTGCATTGCGACATTGAGGCCAACATATTGGGCGATGCCATGGTAACGGAGATTGTCTACCGCGCATTAACCGGTTCAGAAGGGCGTGTGCTGTTTGATTTAGCTCATCATGATGGCCATTACGCACGTGTTGCCAAAGCGCTGTCTAAAGTGCATGAAGAGTACGACCAAACCATCACTGTTCAATCGCTTGCTGACGAAGCCAACATGAGTGTGTCTGCCTTTCACAATGCATTTCGTAATGTGACGTTTGAGTCACCACTTCAATATTTGAAGAAGGTCAGGCTCAACAAAGCCAAAGAGCTGATTCAACTAGAAGGCCTTCGAATCAGCGATGCTGCACGTCGAGTCGGCTATTCTAGCCCATCCCAATTCAGTCGCGAATTTAAGCGCCACTTCAATACTACTCCAAGAGCGGTTTAGTTCTTCTTTCAACGAAACTATGTGTTGAGAGCTATAATGCCAAAAGCTATGGTGACGATTGCTCATATTTGTTGAATTATATGAGTAAATGTATCTAATCATAGGCATTGTCAGATTGTAGGTATTTGATTCTCGAATATATTATTAACGTACTTATATAAAATAAGCTCTCGAAAATAATTAATTAAATAGCCTAAGAGTTTATGCACAGGTATAGGGGAGAAACTCACTAACTTAGCTATTAACGAAGTTTTAGTGTGAACAACCTATCAAATATTATCTAAAATTCTGGAATTACTCACCGTACTATCAGAGAGAGTATTCAGGATTATTGAATAGACTTAAAATTAAAGATAATTTAGCAGTTGATAAAGCCTAGCACGACGGATAATTAGTCGTTTGATGACTAATTATTCTGTAACTTGCTGATTTATAGTCACCTTAGAGTCTGACGGGTATCACGTTTACCCTAAAATAATTCACTTAACATGGCGCTACTTTAATCATTCTTCCAAATACGATTGTTAAATATAAATACGTATACCTATTTTATTAAAAGGATAATACCGATGAGTAGCGATATCATTAAAATTTCAAGAAACACTGAAAACGCGCCAATTAATTCTGTATCTACACAAACGGTCGCTTTTTCTCATTATAACAACTTTTCTGCTCAACTTCCGATTGACCCTAAAACGGGTGAAATAGTCATCGGTGATATTAAAGATCAAGCAGCACAATGTTTGAATAATATTAAAGCGATTGTTGAAAGCATCGACCATGTTATGGATGATGTCGTGAAGATTCATGTTTTCGTTAAGAATATTTCTGATATCGATGCTATTGATGAAGTTTACAAAAGCTTCTTCCACAACAGTCTGCCAACACGCACTGTCGTGGGTGTCGCTGCACTGACAAACAGCGATGCGCTGGTTCAAATGGATGCTCTCATTTCTAACGGTGAAGGCACTAAACCACAAGCTCCTTGCACGCTAATTAAGGTCTCAAGAAATACGGATAACGCACCTCAAAGTGCTGTGTCTACGCAGACTGCAGCCTTTTCTCACTACAACAATCTTTCAGCTCAGTTGCCTATAGATGTAGCCACAGGTGAGTTGGTTGATGGTGGTATCAAAGCGCAAACAGCGCAATGTCTATCAAACATTAAAGCTATTTTAGAAAGCATCGGACACGTCATGAATGATGTGGTTAAAACGACTATCTACCTAAAAAATATCGCAGATGCGGAAGTGGTAAATGAAGTATGTGCTAAATTCTTCCCAAGCTACGTTCCTGCTCGTACTGTTGTTAACGCAGCTGAATTACCAATGGGTGCTTTAATTCAAATTGATACATCCATTTCACATGGCGACGGTACACCGCCGCAATTACCAGAAGACACTCGCTTACTGGTTATTGAAACCAATAATACTGTTTCTGCACCATTCATGCCTTATTCGCATACTGTTGCTTTCTCTCACTACAATCATATTTCAGCCCAATTACCTTTAGATCCGAAAACAAATGAAATCGTTGCTGGCGGGGTAAAAGAACAAGCGGAACAATGTTTAAACAATATTAAGGCGATAATTGAAAGCGTTGACCATAGCATGGACGATACGGTGAAAATTAATATTCAACTTAAGGATATTTCAGATATTGATGTGGTAAACGAAGTCTACACCACATTCTTTAATGCTGAGCTGCCTGCAAGAACGGTAGTAGGGGTTTCAGAAATCCCAATGAATGCTTTAGTACAAATTGATGCTGTCGTTTCTAACTGTGAAGGGACACCTCCACAAGACGTTGTTGCATAAATCAATTGAACCCTTCTCGATAATATCGATCAGATCTCGGTTTAGCTTCCAAATAGGGAGCAAACTCAACAGGCCGAGATCTGATCCGTTCACTTCATTACTCAAGTCCATCGAAGCGACACACCTAAGCTTATCCCGTAAACATGGTATTTATAAGGTTGAAGTGTTTTAATATGAAAAACAGACGCTTAACGTAATAAAGAAAACCAGTTTATGCAATTTCGAGCCATTTTACTGCTATGCCTTACCCTAATAGGGTGTTCGTCCAATCAAGAGTTGGTACCCGACCCAACAACCATCACGCTATTTTATGGTGATACATCCATCGCCGCAGGTGTTTTAGAGGATAAAACATTCAATTCAGTCCTTGCCGATAGGGTTGAAAGCGTTACGTTTTCGGGCTCAATATCAAAGAAAGACTCTGGCTATTTTGTCGATATGTTAGTGATTCGAGAAACAAAAGAGCCACGTTCAACACGACAGCTTAACACCTCGCTTCTAATGAAACCGGGAGAGTTAGTAGATGTTGGCGGCGTGAATAACGATGTGTTCAGGGTAATCCTCGAGTAACAAAAATAAAGTGTTCAATTAATCTGATTTTTTGCTTTACCTCAACCTAACTTCAAGTCTTAAGCTTCTCTTACTGATTAAGAAGGAGCTTATTATGCAAAATAACTACGTAAAAGAACTCGCCGTTAAAACTTACCAAGAAGATCTTCAAAAAGAGTACGTTAGATCTAAAGCTCAGCCATTCCACGCCCCAAGTTTTATCGGTGGGGTGCAGTTGTCACTTGTGCTGGTAGGACTGTTTTAATTTATGCAGAATTTCTGATCCATTGCCAACTCTCAACATATCTATTTGCTGCACTTTAATGCTTACGGCACAATCTCTTAGGTTGAATTGTGACGCTAATGTCGAGAGGAAGTGAAGTATGGCAAGTCCAAGAGTATTAAAGTCACAGATTACTGATATTACCTGTGGCGAGAATGTCACTATCATCGAGCCAAGTAACGTTTATGGCTGTGAGCTTAAAGATGATGTGTTCGTTGGCCCCTTTGTTGAGATTCAAAAGAACACCGTGATAGGTGCGAGAAGCAAGATTCAATCTCACACCTTTATCTGTGAGTATGTGACCATTGGAAGTGACTGCTTTGTTGGTCACGGAGTCATGTTTGCCAACGACTTATTCAAAGAGGGCAAGCCAGATCCTAATCCTGAAAGTTGGGGGCGTACCTTGATAGCTGACAACGTCACGATCGGTTCTAACGCTACGGTTCTGTCTGTCAGCATTTGCGAAGGTGCAGTAATCGGCGCGGGCAGTGTGGTAACGAAAGACATCACCGAAAAAGGTATCTACGCAGGTAACCCAGCCAAGAAATTGAGAGGTTTACCGTAACCGTATTAATAAGCCGTGGTTCATGAATCATAAGGTGCGGCTTTTTAGGGAAACATTAGAGTATTTGTCATGGATGTATTTTTACACTTACTTCAACCGAATGACGCGAGTGCGCTTTTGGATTTTGAGGTCGAAAATCGAGAGTGGTTTGAGCAATTTATTCCAGTTAGGGGTGATAGCTTCTATTCAAATGCAGGTGTGACCGAGCAAATCACCAGCTTTCTAACTGAATACGAGAATGGTGAGATGATTCCTATGTTGATCAAAGATGCCAATGGCACTGTCTGTGGAAGAATCAACATCCGCGATATCGACCAGATCGCCCATAGTGGAGAGCTAGGGTATCGAGTAGGTCGTTCCTTTGCTTCAAAAGGCATTGCGTCTAACGCAGTAAAGCAGTTTCTACTCTATTTGGAGGAACAGACCAACCTTAAATATGTTGATGCCTATGCGTTAGTGGGCAATATCGGTTCCAACAAAATCTTATCCAATACCGGTTTTGAATTGGTCGAGTATGTTGAGAGCTACGCGGTGTTTAAAGGAGAACATCAAGATGCTAATTTTTATCGTAAGGTTTTAGCTGACTAGGTGACTATCAGTGCCTTATACATTAGAAGCTGGCAGCGTCCTTCTAGCCAGCTTCGAGTCTTTTTATTTAAAGGTTTAAGGTTACTTCTAGGTTTGGCCACTTCTAGATTTACGGTTACTTCTGAGGTTTGTTATGTTCGATTACGCTAATCGCGATAGCCAAAAACAGGATATCTTTCACTAGGAAGAAGTTAGTGACTAAGATGCCATCCGATACTTTCCAAGCGTTTGGCGTTGTAACCAGGAAGCTAAGTGTCACAACAAAGATAGCCGATGCAGCAATGCCTGAGTAGAAAGCTACTGTCGGCTTCTTAAATCCAACGATCAATCCAATCGCGACGATGATCTCCGCGCCACCCACCATGTTAGACACAGCTTGTACTGAGAACAGATTGTAAAGCCAGTTCATTGCAGGATGATTCGCGATTAGCGGTTCAATGAGCATCGCTTCAGTTGGCGTAAACTTATAAATTCCAATCCAAGCGAGCACTAATGCTACTCCAACCACTCCAAGGTTATATCCCACATTACTCTGTTTTAAATCATAGGTTTGAACATGCATAAAAGTACTCCATTTAATAAAATCCTTGAATATGACCGCAAGAGTTCAGATTAAATTTCGCATTGAGAATAATAATTAATATATTTATCTAGAGATTTGACACGTGGCGACTTATTGTCTCGATAGGGGCTTAAAGGCTAGTGATGTTGAGAACCAAAGCAATGGGGGAAGCGATAGTGCTGTTCAAAAGGTACCGCGAGTTTTCCAATTTTTGTTTTCAATATTCGCGATTTGGATTAGATTACGCTGATGTTCACCCTAATTATAAGAAGAGTATAACCAGTGAAAATTCATAGAATTAACCCGACCAAACGTTGGTCTGATGTAACTGTTTTTAACGGTATTGCAAGCTTTGTGGAAGTGGCAGAGACGGATACAACAGCAGGAATTAAGAGTCAGGTTCAGCAAATCTTCGAACAAGCCGAAGAAATGATGAGTTTGGTAGACAGCGACAAATCTCGCGTATTGTCAGTGACTATTTATCTCACGGATTTCGCTAACTTTGATGCACTCAATGAAGTTTGGGAAGCGTGGTTCCCTGAAGGCTGCGCGCCAAGCCGTGCATGCGTGAAAGCAGAACTTGCTAATCCTGAGCTACTGGTTGAGATGTCGTTTATGGTTGCTGCGGGTGAAAAGTTTCAATAAGCCGAACTATCGGTTGAAATAAGCTTCGTAGATAGAAGTAACGAACAGATAAAACAAAGCCACTCAGGTGAATCACTTGAGTGGCTTTTTAGTGTTCTACGCTACCCGAAACTAAATCGGGTCAGGTATTAAGCGATACCTTGATCTCTTGCCATCTGCTTCGCGATCTTCGGCGCGTGCCATAGACACGGGAGCAAGATAAACGATACCGGAACTGCTGTGATTACAATGAACGACTGTAGAGCGGAGATGCCGCCTGAACCCATTGAGATAAGTGCGATCGCTACCGCACCCATGATGATACCCCAGAAAGTACGTACCGCTGCGTTTGGCTCTGTCGTACCCGTCATTACCACACTGATGGTGTAAGTCATTGAGTCACCTGTTGTCACGATGAACGTGGTCGTCAGGATCAGGAACAGAATTGCAATCAGAGTTGGGAACGGCAGTTGCGCGGTAATTGCTAGAAGAACCGCCGGAAGGTTGAAGCCTTCGAACGCACTAGAAATCACACCTGGGCTCTCTAATTCAAACGCTAAACCGCTACCACCAACGATGCTGAACCAGAAACACGTTACAAGCGGTGCAACGATGCTGATAGAAACGATCATTTGGCGAATAGTACGGCCACGTGAGATGCGAGCAATGAAGATAGCCATCATTGGGCCATAACCTAAGAACCAACCCCAGAAGAATACCGTCCAACCACCTAGCCACGCTGTATCTTGGCGGTATAGCGCCATTGGGATGAAGTTATCAACCATTTCGCCCATACCTTGCAGGTAGCCATCAACGATGAAGCTCGTTGGGCCAACAAGAAGGATGTAGCCGATTAGACACACAGACAAGATGATGTTGTAACGGCTTACCAGTTGGATACCTTTGTTCACGCCGCTCAAAGCAGAAAGCGTGTACATTGCGATAGCAAAGATAATAACAACACTTTGAGTTGCAAAGCTGTCTGAAATGCCAAACAGTTCGCTCAGTGCGTAGCTGATTTGTAGGCCAAGGAAGCCGATAGGGCCGATAGTACCTGCGGCTACAGCCACGATGCTGCATGCGTCGACAACGTTACCAACCCAACTGTTAATCGCTTTGTCGCCAAGTACTGGGTAAAGCAGAGTGCGAGGCTTAAGAGGAAGGCCTTTGTCGTAATGCAAGTGCATTAACACGATGGAAGACAAACCACCTAAGATTGCCCATGCAAGGAAACCCCAGTGCATGAAAGATTGTGATAGAGCATTGAACGCCATCGCTTGAGGATCTGCGTTGCCATACAGTGGCGGAGCTGAAACAAAGTGAGCGATAGGCTCTGCGGCTGCCCAGAACACACCACCGCCGGCTAGCAGCGTACATAGGACGATAGACATCCATTTAAAGGTGGTCATTTCAGGTAGGGCAAGCGTTCCTAAGCGAACGTGGCCGGTGCGACCTAGTGCAAGCACTAAACCGATAATGAAGTTGAGAAGTAGTAGGACTTGCCAGAAAGCACCGAACCACTTAGTTGAATAACTAAAGCCGATGTTTACAAGTTCGGACAACACGGAGGTGTTGGTGAAGGCTAGGATGACAAAGAGGGTTAAAAAACTGCCACTAAGCCAAAAGACTGGGTTTCCGAGTTCCAGTTTTTCACCCAAAGATTGAGCTTTATTGAAATCGATAGAAGTAGATTCTGCGTTGATGTTTTCGTTGGCGACTTGCGTCAAGTTGGACATTATTTCTTCGCTATATTTGGCTCTTTCGAGCCTATGTATTTCTCCCACACTTGCATTGGAAATGTGAGGCTCGTCAAAAAAATCCGCGATACTACCACAATTGTTAAGAAAAAGTGGGCAAATTTAGAAAAGAAATCAGTTCTACGGCGAAATCAATCCCTTTTGGTTAGTTTTAAAACGAAATTTCAGAACGAACAAATAAAGCAGATATGAATAGAGTTTTGTAATTAAGGATACGAATTAGGCGATATTTTTTAGCGTACCGAAATAAATTTAATATTAGTTGTTCGTGCAAAATAAGTGTCGACTCATTGCATGCTATAAACAAATTAATGCGAGTCATTTTATAAATATCGAATATTTTAGGTGTTAAATTGGCACTGTTACCTACAGTTGTTTTGCGAAGAGATTTAAGTGATGAGAAATATGACACTTAAATTAAGCATCTTGAAACAATAACTTAAGGGACAGCTAACATGCACCTAAACCAAGGAAGAGTGGCCAAGAAGGTTTTTACACTCAGTACTCTCACCGCGTCATGCTTAATGGCGTTCAACAGCTACGCGGCTGTGGATTGTTCAACGTTAGAAGCGTGGGATTCCGCCACGGTGTACACCGGTGGTGATCAGGTTTCACATGACGGCAGCGCGTACTCAGCGAATTACTGGAATCAAAATAACAACCCGAGCCAATTTGAGGGTGACTATGCACAATGGAAAAAGATTGATGTGTGTAGTGGTGGCGGAGGTGGCGGTACGCCAAATGAAGTACCAACGGCTTCATTAACGGCACCCTCTGCTTCTGACGTGATTACTGAAGGCGATAATGTTGTATTGAGTGCAACAGCACTAGATTCTGATGGCAGTGTGGCTTCGGTTGAGTTCTTTGTTGATGGCGCATCTGTTGCGGTAGTCACAGCGGCACCTTTCGAAGCGACTTGGGCTGCAACGTCGGGTAATCATCAGGTTTCTGTTGTTGCAACGGATAATGAAGGCGCAGCAAGTGTTGCAAGTGCGGTTTCTGTTTCTGTTGATTCAGCACAACCAGGGAATGAAGCACCGACAGTTTCAGTTGCACTTTCAGTGACATCTGTTGATGTTGGTGGTGTAGTCACACTGACAGCAACGGCAGCAGATAGCGATGGCACGGTTGATAAGGTTGATTTCTACGTAGCGGGTGCTCTTGTGGGCACTGCTGCAACGAGCCCTTACACGTTAGATTACACAACAACTCAAGCGGGTTCTTTAGCGGTTTACGCGAAAGCAACAGACGACCAAGGTGCGACTGCAGATTCTGCGTTGGCATCTTTGACCGTGAACGGCGCTCCAACAGTGAGCACATGTCGCCCTGATGGCTTATATCAAACTCAAGGTGTCGATGTTCCTTACTGTACAATTTACGATGATGAAGGCCGTGAGAAAATGGGTGCAGACCATCCCCGTCGTGTCATTGGTTACTTCACAAGTTGGCGTGCAGGGGATGACCCACAAGCTGCTTACCTAGTAAATGATATTCCTTGGGAACAACTCACACACATTAACTACGCTTTCGTGAGCATCGGTTCAGATGGCAAAGTAAACGTCGGTGATGTAAACGATCCAAATAACGCAGCGGTTGGTAAAGAGTGGCCGGGTGTGGAAGTTGATCCGGCATTAGGCTTCAAAGGTCACTTCGGTGCATTAGCGACAGCGAAGAAAAAACACGGCGTGAAAACGTTAATCTCAATCGGTGGTTGGGCTGAAACAGGTGGTCACTTCGCGACTGATGGCAGCCGCGTGGCTGATGGTGGTTTCTACACCATGACGACCAATGCTGATGGTTCTATCAACCATCAAGGTATCGAAACATTCGCGACTTCAGCGGTCGAAATGCTGCGTAAGTACCAGTTCGATGGTCTAGATATCGATTACGAATACCCAACCTCAATGGCGGGTGCCGGTAATCCATACGACAAAGACTTCATGGAACCACGTCGTCAATACCTGTGGGCTTCGTACCAAGTGTTGATGAAAGTGCTACGTGAGAAGCTCGATGCGGCGTCTGCGCAAGATGGCAATCACTACATGTTAACGATCGCAGCGCCTTCTTCTGGTTACCTATTACGCGGTATGGAAACATTCGATGTAACCAAGTACCTCGATTACGTAAACATCATGTCTTACGACCTTCACGGTGCGTGGAACGATCACGTAGGTCATAACGCAGCCTTGTTTGATACGGGTAAAGATTCAGAGCTAGCGCAGTGGAACGTATACGACACGGCGGCTTACGGTGGTATTGGTTATCTGAACACGGATTGGGCTTACCATTACTTCCGTGGTTCTATGCCAGCAGGACGTATTAACATCGGTGTGCCTTACTACACTCGTGGTTGGCAAGGCGTAACGGGTGGTGAGAATGGTCTTTGGGGCCGAGCAGCACTGCCAAACCAATCTGAATGTTCAGCGGGTACGGGTGAAGGCGAGAAAAACAACTGTGGCCATGGCGCTATTGGTATCGACAACATGTGGCACGATACCGATCCAAAAGGTAACGAAATGGGCGCGGGTTCTAACCCTATGTGGCACGCGAAGAACCTAGAGAAGGGTATTTGGGGCTCTTACGCTGAAGCTTACAAGCTTGATCCTGTGAATGATCCTTCAGATGTTCTAACGGGCACTTACACGAGAAACTACGACAGTGTGGCGGTTGCCCCTTGGTTGTGGAACGCAGAGAAGGGCGTATTCCTTTCAACAGAAGATAAACAGTCTATCGACGTGAAAGCGGACTACGTTATCGACAAAGAGATCGGCGGCATTATGTTCTGGGAACTAGCAGGGGATTATAACTGTTATGTTCTCGATGCGAATGGCAACCGAACGTCTATCGATACGACCGAACAAGCGTGTAACAGCGGTAACGGTGAGTTCCACATGGGTAACACCATGACGAAAGCTATCTACGATAAGTTTAAGTCTGCAACACCATATGGAAACAAAGTAGCGACGGGTGCTATTCCAACAGAAGCGCTAGATATCGCGGTATCGGTTGGTGGCTTCAAAGTCGGTGACCAAAACTACCCAATCAACCCTAAGATCACGTTCACGAACAACACAGGGCAAGCTCTTCCGGGTGGAACTGAGTTCCAATTCGATATCCCAGTATCTGCACCTGATAACGCGAAAGATCAATCGGGTGGTGGTTTGACCGTGATTGCTTCAGGTCATACTCGCGCGGATAACATCGGTGGACTAGATGGAACCATGCACCGAGTGGCGTTTACGTTGCCGACATGGGAAGAGCTTCCTGCTGGCGGTGTGTATGAGTTAGACATGGTGTATTACTTGCCAATTTCTGGCCCTGCTAACTACGCGGTGAATGTCGGTGGCGTTGATTACGCGTTTAGCTTCGAGCAGCCAGATCTACCATTAGGTGATATCAGTTCAGGTGGCGGTAACCCTGGCGATGGTGGCACCAATCCAGGTACATGTGATACGGCAGGTTTAGCGGTTTACCCAGACTTACCTCAGAAAGATTGGGCAGGTAATCCAAGCCATGCAAACACAGGTGACCAAGTGGTTCACAACGGCAGTATTTACCAAGCAAACTGGTGGACAAGTTCTGAACCGGGCAGTGATGGTAGCTGGACTCAGGTTTGTTCTTAATCTAACGCTAGATTATGTATTCATAGATAACGAATGAGAATGATTTTAAGTTTATTTATCAATACCTTAGTTTGATTTAAATACATGACTGAAGCGTAAAATTAAAACGCCGAACTGAATCCAGTTCGGCGTTTTTGCTATAAGTCACAGATTGCGTATAGAAACCTCTCAGAATATCGACACTCGTTCAGTAAAAAAGATAAGTATGATATAAAACAGTCTGCCTATAACAAAAAATAGCGTTACCTAAAATTAGAAAGCTATGGGGTAATCTTGAAAGTCAGACGTAAATACATTCTTAGTTTCTCAATTGTGCTGGCCGTAGTTTCTCTGATCCTCTCTGCTGTTCAATTCAACCGGACGAAAGAATCATTATTAGATTCCAACCAATTCTTCTTTCGTACTATTGTGAACGCGAGTTACGACATCGTAGACACCACAGTCAACGAAGCGATCAAAACCTATCTAAAAGGTGTGACTGATACCGTCGCCTCTCACGCACTGCGTGTCTCTCCAGAACAAGAAGTTGAAGAAGTCATTCGAATTGCCAACGAATTGGTGATTGGAGAGTCTGGTTATATCTACCTGATGTCACCACAAGGTATTCATCTATATCACCCGTTTTTACAAGGGAAAAATCGCGCGCATTTAACCCATATTCAACAACAACTGAGCTTACAGTCTGGAATGACCCAATACTCGCACGCCAATCCACATGAAGTTGGCAAGCGTGCGAAGGTCGCATATTCAGTGAGGCTACCGAGTGGCAATACATTGGTGGCGACCACCTATAAAGATGAACTGATGTACCTGGTTGATCTCGAAGCACTTAAAGACAAATTGAGAAAGTACTCGTATGGCGATAGTGGCTATGTATATATCGTTGATTTACAAGGCACGTTAGTCCTTCAACCTAACTTTGAACACGAGCACTTAAAAACCTTGATTGATGACTCTTCAGAGTTGCTTATCGATAAAGTCGTCGATGAACCTGAAGGTCACTTTAGATACTCTATCTCTACGGCAGATGGCACGACGAGTAAAAACATCTTCTACAAGTTTTATCCGTATCTTAATTGGGTTATTTCTGCTGGTGTCTTAGAACAAGAGCTCAACAAGAACCACAGCTTATTGTTGGCAAGTTTGATGACGTTGGTTGTTAGTCTACTGAGTATCATTGTTGTTCTGGTGCTTTACCTGCGGCATCGTCATCTCAAAATATTGGATGTTGCGAGCCTCGATTACCTCACAGGCCTTCCTAGCCGACGGAGTTTTATCGAGCAGCTAAAACTGAAAATTACTCAGAAGTCACCTTATCCGATAACGAATGTCGGTGTCATTTTGCTGGATATTGACCATTTCAAGCGGGTGAACGATCAATATGGTCATGCTCAAGGCGATAGGGTTATCTGTGAGGTCGCAAAATCACTGAAGAGATTTGTTAACCGTCGTCGTTTGATTGCACGCTATGGCGGTGAAGAGTTTATTTTGGTGACGTTTGATTGTGATGAACATGAGTTATTCGAATTATCAGAGGCGTTACGGTTATGTGTTGAGCAACTTCAAGGCTTAGTGTCGCCAGTAACAATCAGCGCTGGTTGTTGCCATGCTCAAGCACTGACTGACATTGAAACCGCTATCGATAAAGCCGACAAAGCGCTTTATCAAGCAAAAGAGAGTGGACGTAACAACACTCAAGCGTATCGAGAGAACGAATATCACGTTGCTTACATGTGATCGGTTGAAAGCCTCATTGAATTGAAAAGTTTTGTTCACACAAATCGAGCTCTTGAGAACGACAAACACAAAAAAGCCCAAATAGATCGCTCTATTTGGGCTTTTTCAGAATTATTTGAAAGGCTAATCGTTAATTTAAGCTTTCGCTGCTTTCATCGCTTCCGTTTTTTTTTCCTTTTGCATTTTTGCAAGGAAGTAGATGTTTACACAAGCGATAAAGCCGTTGGTGGCTGCAACTGGCCATGCGTCAATCATGATGCCGTATGCTGTGAAGAGTGCACAGCCAATAAAGTTAAGGACACGCAGACGAACGATATCTTTCATTGTTAATGAAATTGCGACCATAATAGACGCAGCGTAACCTAAAATTTCAACCATATTGAATTCCATTGTTTGACCCTCTTAAATTTGCCGATACTTTGTCGGTACCAATTCTTCTCTTCATGAGATGATTGAGGAAGCTCCGTGCCTCGAATGGTCTGGTTTTGTTTAACGGGGAGAACTATACCAACTCTGTTTTTGTGATTAAACCCCCAAAACAGACAGAGGTGAAGGTTAGCGATTACGCAAACGTTTAATGACCTTTCTATTAACATAATTACTATTTATGTTGGAGATTGAATTGATAGTTATTCTTATATAGGTAAGGAAGCCTCGAATGATAAAACGATCCATTTGTGCAACAAAAAGCATAAAAAAAGCAGCACTATTGGCTTTGATGGCTATTGGGCTGACCGCATGCTCTACGCAAGAAATACCACCCACACACAATTATGGTGTGGTCACTAGCGGTGACTTTGGTTTCATGAAACACGGCGTGATGACGTACTCCTGGCACCCTGAGTCAGAAAAGGTTTACCTTTCTCAAAAATACGATGAAACCGTGGTAACCGATTTAGTGCGTGATTCGATTCAAGAACAGCTCTCAAGTAAAGGTTATCAGTTAAAGCAGGATGGTGTCGGTGATGTTGTTGTAGGCTTTGGATTAGCGGAAGAATCGGAACTGAACGATGAGTCTATCTTCGATGCGATTAAGCTATCTACTGGTGTGCCATTTTACGATGGTGAAGGTAAAGTCGCGGAGAAAGGGTCGTTGTACATTGCGTTTTTCGTACCTAACTCAGAGGTCGTACAATGGCAAGCATTAGCACAGTCTGGCATCCAACCTGATTTAGAGCCAAGCGAGAGCAAACAGCGTATTACTGGATTTGTTGAAATGTTATTTAGACGCATGCCTGAGCGATAGCATTAGGCGTTGAATGCATTCGTGGAGTAAATATTAGTTGTGGAAAATATGGTCAGATCGCAGATTATACTTTTTTATTTGTAACGAATGGTACAAATACGTAAAGCAACGTAAAGTTCGCGCTTCTTTTGCTAGCATTTGTCTATACTGCTCAAAACGTTAACTTAGGTTTGATTCAATGAAACTGTTTTCCAAATACTCTCTCCCTCTATTAAGTATATTCATTGTAAGTAACGCCGCGATGGTAAGTAATGCAGCTATCGCAGCACCTTCTATAGTACCAAGCCCACCTAGCCTAGGCGCAAAAGGGTATGTGTTAATTGATTTTAATTCTGGTGATGTGCTGGTAGAAAAAAACGCACATACGAAGTTAAACCCAGCAAGCTTGACCAAACTGATGACCAGCTATGTGGCAGGTCAAGAGATGAAGCGAGGCAACATCTCTGCTGATGATCAGGTACGAATCAGTGAGAACGCGTGGGCGAAGAACTTCCCAGACTCTTCAAAAATGTTCATCGAAGTAAACACCGATGTAGCAATGATGGATCTTTATCGTGGCTTGATTATTCAATCCGGTAATGATGCTAGCGTTGCGATTGCAGAGCATGTTGCAGGCTCACAAGATGCATTCGTTGACCTGATGAACTCTTGGGCTACCTCTCTGAAGCTAGAAAACACCCATTTTGCCAATGCACATGGTTTGGATGCAGACGACCTCTATTCGACTCCTTACGATATCGCGTTACTCGGTCGTGCCATTATTCGTGATTTACCGGATGTGTATGGCTTATACAGCGAACGCTCTTTCAGTTACAACGGCATCACTCAACATAACCGTAATGGCTTGTTGCGTGATAGAAGCTTAACCGTTGATGGCATGAAAACGGGCTACACCTCTGGTGCTGGCTACAGTTTGGCGAGTTCAGCGACACAAGGTGAGATGAGACTTATCGCGGTTGTGATGGGCGCATCAAGCGTTAAGAGCCGTGAATCAGACAGCAAACAGCTGTTGAGCTACGGTTTCCGTTTCTTCGATACACTAAACCCGCATAAAGGCGGCGATCAAGTGGCTGAAGAGAAGGTATGGTTTGGTGAGCAAGACACATTGAAATTAGGTGTGGCAGAAGACACGTTCATTACGTTGCCTAAGTCAGACAGTAAAAAGCTGACTGCATCTATCGAGCTTAACTCTGAACTGAAAGCGCCAATTGCAGAAGGTCAAACTCTAGGTGTGGTTCATTACACCGTTGATGGCGAAGATGTTCAAACTCAGCCTTTGATCGCGCTTGAAGCGGTTGAACAGGGCGGTTTGTTCAAACGTTTAATAGACTACGTTAAGCTGTTCTTCGCGAGCCTGTTCTAAATAGAGCCTGTGGCGATAAGCCGCGCTAAAAGTCGAAATATTATGGGTGTTGTGAGTGAATCACAGCGCCCTTTGTTATTTCTACATCAATGAAAACGCCGCGCCGCACTATCTTTATTAGCCGTAGCGGGCGGTTTCGATTACTATACGCAAAATTTAGCAGTGTAGTCACTTATGACGATAGATATAAAGAACGTAACCGAACCCGAAGTAACCTGTGCAAATTGTCAGGCATGCTGTTGTCGTTTAGAGGTTATGATCATCACAGATACGGGCGTACCTGAAGAGCACATCGCTTATGATGAATGGGGCGGTGAAACCATGAAGCGCTTAGACGACGGCTGGTGTTCTGCGGTAGATAGAGAAACACTGATGTGTACTATCTACGAAAACCGACCATGGATCTGTCGCGAGTTCGAAATGGGCTCTTTCGAATGTGTTGACCAGCGCAAAGATGTGATGGGCTAGGCGTCTGCAGTATTGAACTCAGTAACTAAAGTACGCTAATGAACTGTGATAATCACATTAAAATTAAATATCAGGGTTCTATACCTTAAGCAGTTGTAGAACCTTGATGCGTTTTATGAGATCAAATATTGAGTGAGATAAGAGTCTTAGCTCGATAAGTTAGAGTTTAGAACTCGGAAGGCACTTCAAACTCCATCCATTCACCGGTTGTCGGGTGAATCAACTTTAAGTAGCCAGCGTGCAGGTGTAAGCGCTCGCGTTTGTATCCGTATAAGTCGTCACCACGAATAGGTACACCAAGCCCTAATGGATGAGCACAGTGCACTCGCAGCTGGTGGGTTCGCCCTGTTTTAGGGTACAAGTGAACCTTGGTTTTGCAATTGTGAGTGCTAACCACTTGCCAATGGGTCTCTGCATTTCGGCCGTGTTGGTGACAAACCAGTTGTCTTGGTCTGTCCGTGATGTCGCCGCGCAAAGGAAGGCTGATATTGCCAGATTCGCCCGTTATCTCGCCATCTAACAAAGCGGTGTAGCGTTTCTCTACGGTTCTATTAATGAACTGCTTCTGAATATGCTTGTTTGATTCCGCCGTGAGCGCCAAGATCAACAAACCTGACGTCGACATATCCAACCTATGGATAATCAAAGGACCAGTCGCATCCGGGTAACGCGCTTTTATGCGGGTATAAACTGAATCTTCGATGAACTTACCGGGAACCGACAAGAACTCTTCTGGCTTATTGACGACTACGATTTCATCGTCTTCATAAACAATATTAAAAGACTTACCAACCGCAGGGTTCACGATAAGCGGGTTATCTTCTAGCTCTATGCCACTTAACTGGTGTTCGAGGATCTCAAAGCTTTTACTCTGACAAACAGGGTAGAGGTTTGCGTGTTGTCGAATGATGTCTGTAGGCGGTAATCCCCACCAAAATTCAGACAAAGCTAACGGTTTGAACCCGTGTTCAAAGGCGAAGTTAAGCAGCTTTGGTAGGCAGCAGTCACCAGAGCCTTCAAGCGCGTCTTTACCATCGAGCAACTCGAGTAAATTCTTAGATTGCTTGGCTTGATTGATAAAGCGATAGTGAGAGAGGCGTTGAGTTTCCAACTGTTGTGAAACTGCTTGGTGATCTTGCTTACGGTTTTTCAGTTCGCTTTCAATCAAATCAATTTGTGATTGGCGCTCTGCGATCTTCTGTTTCCACTCAATACGAAGTGCTTTTAGGTCACGTTTCTCTTGGCTACTTTGATTGCCCAGTTGTTTGAGCAAATTCGCCGCTGACTCTAGATTCCCTAATGCTTTTTCTTGATTGGCTTGTTCTCTGAGTTCGTTACGCTGAGCTTTGTTTGCGGCCATTGCTAACTGAAAGGCTTCGATAGCTTTTGCTGATTCGATTTTTAACCCTTCAAGCTCGGCCAATAATGTGTCTAGATTGTGCGACTGTTGCAGCTTTTCAATGTCGTCCGAGAGCTGCAATTGTCGAGCAAGGTTCGCACTGTTTTGAGATTGAAACTGTTTTGAATCGAAGGCTGGTGGAACAAAGTGAATGTTGTTTAACTGAGAGACCAAAGCCGGATCTAACTGCAAGCCTGAAAACGCAGAAAGGTAACCTAACCCTTGTGTGGTTGGATTCTGAACAAGAAGCACAGCGTAGAGATTACCTTGCGAGGTTTCATTCACACCACAGTCGACAAGTGATTGCTGAAGCTGCAGCATAGCGAATTCACACACAGGGTGCGGGGTATAGTAATACGGAAACGTAAAACGAGTCGGTAGCGCTAAATCGACATTCGTGTTTGCTAGGTGCAGAGGTGTGTATTGAGCGAGGTTTGTTGGCATTAAGATCAAACTCTATGGCTGTTCAGTTAGAGTTCGGTATTGTTGTCGAAATGAAGACAAATGAGAAGCCAAAGCAGAAGATAAATCGGCTTTGGCTTCATTTAGTTTCTTGTGTTTACTCTAGCAAGCACGTGTTTGAGTGAAACTCGATCAGTTCGAGTGTTCTAGCTCTACTTGCTCAGCTTTTTGGTAAGCAGGGTGGCTCTTTAAAAGTTCACCGTATTTAGCGATGTTAGGGTAAAGCGCAGTTGCACCAAAGTTACCCACGATTTCTACGATGAACGACATCATAAAATCTGCACCTGTTAGTGTGTCTGCAACCAAGTAGGTTTTACCTTCAAGTGCATTATTCACGTAAGTGAGGATCTTTTGGTTTTCGTCGTCTGCATAACCGCCTAGGAAGTTAGTTTCGCAGCCGTCCTTCATTACAAAGATCTTAAGTAACATTGGCAAAATACCTGAACTCTCAGCGAAGTGAAGCCATTGCGAATACTCAACGTAGTTTGCGGTGCCGCGTGTAGGTGCGAACTTACCCTGACCGTATTTGTCGATTAGGTATTCCGTGATAGCACCAGATTCAGTGATCACGACGCCATCGTCTTCAATGACAGGAGATTTACCCAATGGGTGAATGGATTTGAGTTCTGGTGGTGCAAGAAAAGTGACACTGTCTCGTTGGTAGGGTTTGATTTGGTAATCTACCCCAAGCTCTTCCAATAGCCAGATGATGCGCTTTGAGCGCGACTTATTCAGGTGATGCAAAGTAATCATGATTCTACCTAGTTAACGGGTTCAGTTTATTGAATTTATTTAGCTTCGTTCGTTTTGATAACAAGCTTACCGAAGTTCTGACCTTCCAATAGGCCCATGAATGCTTGTGGCGCATTTTCTAGACCTTCAACCAGGTGCTCACGATAGTGCATCTTGCCTTGAGACAACCATTCTGTCATTTGAACAGCAAATTCGTTGTAACGGTGTGCGTAGTCATCAAAGATGATGAAACCTTGCATCTTAATTCTTTTAACAAGCAGCATACCCATCAGGCTAGACATACGATCTGGTCCTTCAGGCAGTGAAGTCGCATTGTATTGAGAGATAAGGCCACACACAGGAATACGAGCACCTGTGTTAAGCAGAGGCATTACTGCATCGAATACCTTGCCGCCAACGTTTTCAAAGTAAACGTCGATGCCGTTGTCACACGCTTTAGCCAATTGCTCCGCGAAGTCGTCAGCTTTGTGGTCGATGCATTCATCAAAGCCAAGAATCTCTTTCGCGTACTGACACTTCTCTTGACCGCCTGCAACGCCGATAACACGACAGCCTTTTAGTTTGCCGATTTGTCCAACGGTTGCGCCTACAGCACCTGTTGCTGCTGCAACGACTAGCGTGTCGCCTTCTTTAGGTTGGCCGATATCAAGCAAGCCCATGTAAGCGGTAAAACCAGGCATACCCATGATGCCAAGCGCGTAAGAAGGGTGCGTTGGTTCTTTGCCGAGTTTGATTAGGCCTTCACCGTTAGACACACCAAGATCTTGCCAACCTGTGTAAGCCAGTACCCATTCGCCAACTTCGTAATCAGCGTGGTTTGATTCTTCAACCTGACATACGGTTGCGCCAACCATCACCTCATCAATCGCAACGGGATCTGCGTAGGATTTAGCATCGCTCATACGACCACGCATGTATGGGTCTAGAGAAAGGTAAACTGAGCGAAGTAACATCTCGCCGTCTTTGATGCTTGGCGCAGCTATTGTCTCTAAACGGAAGTTGTCTTGAGTCGGTGCGCCAACTGGGCGAGAAGCCAATACGATTCGGCGATTGTCTTGTTGAGTCATTGGATGTCCTTAATTGTGTATTTTATACATTTAGAATTAGACCAGTCGTCTAGTCTTGTTGTCTAAAAATCCCGCCGTCATCAAATTGATAAGAGGGCGGGTGATTTTTTTAAGTTAAAGCCAATAAAGCGCGCTGCGCGTTATTAGCTTTCACCTTTTAAAATTCGTTCGGTAAGGCTCAAAGCTGACTGTAAGCTATGTGAGCTTTGGCTCAGCTTGCTCAATAAGCTGGCGCCTAACCACATTGAGTATAGGTTCTGAGCTGCTTCTTGGCTCTCTTCAACCTTTATGGAGCCATCTTCAATACCGCCGACAATGCACTGTTCGATGGTATTCGTCACTTTTTCTGCACCCTTTAATAGCGCTTGGCGCATAGGATCAGAAAGATCAGAAACTT
This sequence comes from Vibrio sp. 10N.261.51.A3, assembly GCF_041471965.1. Classification (NCBI taxonomy): domain Bacteria; kingdom Pseudomonadati; phylum Pseudomonadota; class Gammaproteobacteria; order Vibrionales; family Vibrionaceae; genus Vibrio; species Vibrio sp. 10N.261.51.A3. Next base: position 57,949 of record NZ_JBFRPK010000067.1, on the reverse strand, counting down.
CCGCGCTGAGTTTAACGACCAAGCATTTATGAGCATTGCAGGTGCCGTTTTCGGTCTTCGCCCATAGCGAGAAATAGCTCAAGATTCGCTGATAATGATTACCTTCACCGTGTACTAAAATTGCTTCAATCTTAGTGATGTAGTTTTCAAAATAGTGTTGAATCAACGCCTCGCCAAATTGCTCTTTAGATTTAAAGTAGTGGTAAAACGATCCTTTCGGCACGTCCGCTTCTTTAAGCAATTGCGATAAGCCAACGCCGTTAAAGCCGTTGTTTACTATTAGTTGATAGCCAACATCTAAAACATGCAGGCGTGTGTCATTCGTTTTTTCGTTCATGGGCGGTACTATAAGTTAAATTAGACCAGTCGTCTAGTGGTCGAGTTTTGAGGGTATATTTGGTCGTTGTTACAGTAGCTAGGTAGTTAAGTAGCTAAATAGCCAAAGTGCTATCAAATGTTCAGATATAAAAAAGCCCCAACATAGCGCGTATGTTGGGGCTTAAATCAATCACTTCGATTATTTGATAGAGATGAGTTCTACATCAAAAATCAGAGTCGATGATGGTGGGATAGGGCCTGAACCGCCTTTACCGTAAGCTAGAGTGCTTGGAATGAATAGACGAACTTTTTGGCCTTCAACCATGTAAGTCAAACCTTCTTGCCAGCCTTTAATTACTTGCTTAAGAGCAAATGAGATTGGCTCGCCGCGCTCAACAGAGCTGTCGAAAACAGTGCCGTCGATTAGCGTACCGTGGTAGTGAACCGTTACTTTGCTGTTCTTAGTTGGGTGCTCTGTGCCTGTACCTTCTTCAAGAACAAGGTATTGAAGACCGCTTTCAGTCGTAATCACGCCTTCTTTAGTGCCGTTTTCAATTAGAAATTGTTGGCCTTGTTCGAAGTTTTCTCCGCCAGACTTATGATTCGTCCAAGTACGGTAAATCATGAAACCCGCCAAAAGAAAGACAATGACCGGGATGACAAATTTAGACATAGTAAAACCTATTTATATTGAGTGCTGAATTTCGTAGTTAATACAAAATGTGTTAATCAGTTGACTAAAGCCGTGATTATGGTTGAGTCAAAAGGTAGTTGATCGTTTTTGCAATGCCAGCAACGTCTTGGTGACCTGCTGTTAGTACTTGGTATTTACCGTTGATGATAAAGGTTGGTACTGAGTTGATCTGACCTTTTACTGAGATCTCTTCTGCTTGCTTAACGTAGTCGAAAAGAGCGACTTGCTGTTCTTTATTCAGCTGGTATGGGCTAACCAAACCACGAGAAGTAAACGCTGTCTCTAGTGCTTGTTGACGCTGCTCAGGTGTTGCATCTGCACCCATTTGAACGGCACCAAATAGGTCGTCCATGAATGCGTGGTCAGGCGTCGCATCAAGCTGCATCACTGCTGTGTAGTAGATCATTGCGCTGATTTGAGCGCTTTCGTTGAACGTCACGTGCATCTTGCCAATAGTTTGGTCTGTTAGAGATTCAATCTCTGGAATGGCACTTTCCATTTGACGGCAGTGACCACAGTTAAGAGAGAAGATTTCAGTGATCGGAGACAAGTTAAATTCTGTTAGAGCAGTAGGAAGCGCTTCGTATTGAACGCCTTTTTGTGGCTCGTCTGTTTCACTACAACCCGCGATAATGAGTACGGCAGCGAGTGCTGTGATGAATTTAGTAAATGGTTTAAACATAATGTTTGCTCTAGCGTTGAGAAGTCGTGAGATTCTAACTATTTAGTACGAATTGGAAAACAATTATAAGGTAAATAAATGCAAACAGTTCGAACTAGCGGCTGAAGACAAGCTAGTAGACGGTTAACTGTGATCAACAGCACTTTTTTGGGTTCTGCTTTCTTTTCGTCTAAAGTTTTTCCCTCGGTGCCGATATAGACATTAGTGAATGGTTTATCTGCATGAGTGGTTGGTGAAGTAATGAGATATTTAGCGATAATGTTAAGCATAGCTTTGGCTGGGTGTGAAGCCACGTCACCAACTGACTTACTTGGCGGTGACATGCTAGAGACTGCACCACAAACCGATTACGACTTGATGCATCCTGAATGGGGTGTGGTTCAAACGACTCATGTAGCAAGCAATCGTGGGTACTCTATCCAGAGTAGCACTCATCAACACAGAACCATCACGACCAACTACGGACGTGGCGTTTCGACTAACGACCCACTGGAAGTCTTTTTAAGACAAAACCGCATCGATTTTGAAGTGTTGCCGGGTAACCATGTGATGGTAAAGCTTGAGCAGCACGTGAACTTTAAAACAGGTTCAGCATTCCCTGAGCCAGCGTATAATCAATGGCTAGATACGCTAGGCAGCTACCTTGCTCAACGCCAAGATATTGATGTGGTGATTGAAGGGCACACCGATAACACGGGCACAGATCGAATCAATGATCCGCTTTCAGAGCAGCGAGCAAAAGAAGTGAAGGCTCGATTAGAGAGTAACTACGTATCAAGTCGTTCCATCTATACTCGTGGCTTCGGTGAGTATGTTCCAGCTTGTACGAACGCTTCTGCGCAAGGCAAGGCGTGTAACCGCCGTGTGGAATTGATGCTGATTGTCACGAAGTAGTCGTTTGAACTTTCGCGCCCAATTTGAAGCGATTAACGCCAAATAACAGACATAAAAAATCCCTCACATTCGAGGGATTTTTTGTATCTGACTTTTGTTGCTTTATTGCTTATGCAAACTGCTTTTCTAAGTAAGTCACGATATCTGAAGATTCGTACATCCACTCAGTTTTACCGTCTTTTTCGATACGTAGACAAGGCACTTTCACACGACCGCCGCCAGCTTCAAGCTCAGCACGGTGTTGCTCGTTGTTTTTTGCATCACGAAGTTCAAATTGAACCGACTGACGTTTCATCGCGCGGCGCACTTTCACACAAAATGGGCACGCTTCGAATTGGTATAACGTGTGCGTTTTTGCTTGCTCATTTACTTTGCTTTGTTCTTCTTGAGAACGCTTCACACCACGTGGGCTGAAAACAAAATTCAATAACAAGATGACACGACCTAAGAACCAACGGATAAACTTCATAACTCTCTCTACATATTTAAAATTAGCGTTACAATTTGCAGCATTATATACACAAGTTTTGTCAGATGCTCGCAACAAACCGCTAATATCTATTTTGTCCGTTCGATCGTATGAGACTTAGCCACATTTAGCCCTAAACGCTTAGACAGTCGAGTCAGATTTGCTCGGTCTGTTTTCAGAACTCGCCCTGCTTGTGCCCAGTTAAAGTTGGCATCTTCCAACACCTCAGTAATGATACTGCGTTGAAAATCGTCCGTTGCACCACGTAGCCCTGCAGAAAGGTCGATCGTTGGTGTCGATAATGGTGTGTTTTTCACCTGAGTCGTCGCAATTGGCTGATCTTGGTCTAGAGGACCACAATCTTCCTTGGTGATTGTCACCAGGTTTTTATTGGTGCTGCGCGCTAACGCTTTCAATGCGGAACGACTGATCACATGCTCAAGTTCACGCACGTTACCCGGCCAAGCATAACGGTTTAGGAAAGAAAGAACGTCGGAGCGGAACTTAACTTGGTTGATACCAAGCTTACGACGCGCTTGTTCTAAGAAGAAACCCGCTAATAGGTTGATGTCGTCACCACGATCTTTCAGTGCTGGCACCGCGATAGGATACACACTCAATCGGTGGTACAAATCGGCTCTGAATCGACCGTCTTCAACTTCTTGTTTTAGATCTCGGTTTGTCGCTGCCAATACTCGCACATCAATGGTTTGAATGTTGTCTTGGCCAACCGGTTGGATTTCGTTGTTTTGCAGCGCACGTAGGAGCTTACTTTGAGCGGCCAAAGGCAATTCACCAATCTCATCAAGGAACAGTGTGCCACCATCGGCTAAAGCAAATTTACCTAAGCGGTTTTTGTCTGCGCCAGTGAACGCGCCACGAACGTGACCAAACAGTTCACTCTCTACTAAGTTTTCAGAAATTGCAGCACAGTTTACGTAGACGAGTGGGTTACGTTTACGTTGAGATTGGTGGTGCAGGGTGCGAGCCACAAGCTCTTTACCAACCCCGGTGTCACCATGAATCAAGATATTAAACTCAGATGGAGCTACAACAGCGATGTCGTTCTTAAGCGCGACCATGGTGTCACTGTTACCAATCAACTCACCGCCGTCACGTTCCCACGCTTCTACGTTCAATTCTTCGAGTAATTGCTTTGACTGTTTTGCTTGATGCTCAAGTTGCGAGAAGGTCAGTGCCATCTGCATGGTTGAGGCTGCAATAGCTGCCAGTACTTCAAGGTTACGCGCCGGAATATTCGCGAAGACATCAGGTTTCAAGCTGTCTAGAGTCAGAATGCCTAAGAGCTTATCGCCAAATAGCAAAGGCAAGCCCATACAAGCATGCATTGGTAAATCGCCATCATGGTCAATAAGCAAACCATCGAAAGGATCGGGTAAGGAGCTGTCAGCATCGAAACGAACAGGAGAGCGAGACGCGCAGATCTCTTCAAACCGTGGGTGTTCTGAAATGATAAAGCGACGACCGAACGTATCTCGGCTGAGCCCTTGCATTGCGATAGGTACTAGCGTGTCGCCTTGAAGGCTTAAAAGCGCGACACAATCACACGTTATGGTTTTGCGAATGGCATCGATCAGGCGATTGAAACGATCTTGATCGTTGACACCACTTGCGAGGCCAATGGTCATTTCCATGAGGGTAGATGCGGAGATATCTTGCATAAAAAACTCTAACTGTGTGTTTATAAACATAATAGAGTCTTATTGACTTAAAAAAAAGGTCTTTTTGACATTTTTATAAGATGAGTTTTGAGAAGAAAACCAGTAATGACGGGGATTGATAAAGTTGGCACTGATTGTGCAAATGATACAGCGAAGCCCAATTATAGCGCTGATTAAATAGACTATTCTTGATCTCAATCAATCAGGTGGCATTAATCAGGTTTCGCGATTTTTTGAAATGAAAACGAGTCAAAATAACTCAGTTTCTAAAAATAACTAAGGTTTCAGAAAATCGATAAGTCATTCTTAATTTTTAGTAGTCAAAATGACATATAGGTCATAAGGCTCAGTGTTCGGAGTAAATTCATGCTTAACAATGCACATATCGAAATCATCAAATCTACTATCCCTCTACTTGAGAGCGCAGGCCCAGCTTTAACTCAGCATTTTTATCAACGTATGTTCACGCATAACCCTGAGTTGAAAGATATCTTCAATATGACTCACCAAAGAACAGGTCGCCAAGGCGTAGCACTGTTTGAAGCTATCGCGGCATATGCAAAGAACATTGAAAATCTAGCAGCGTTAACAACAGCCGTTGAACGTATTGCTCAGAAACACACAAGCTTTAACATTCAACCAGAGCACTACCAAATTGTTGGTTTGCACCTGATTGAGACATTACGTGAACTAGCTGCTGACGCCTTTACTCCAGAAGTGGAAGAAGCATGGACAGCCGCTTACCTATTCTTGGCGCAAGTATTCATCGATCGTGAAGCTGAACTTTACCTACAGCGTAAGCAAGCTGTTGGTGGTTGGGAAGCAGCGCGTGCGTTTGTGATTGCAGACAAAATCGAAGAGTCAGCGCTAGTAACAAGCTTTATCCTTCAGCCAAAAGACGGCGGTGAAGTTCTGGATTACACACCAGGTCAATACATCGGTATCGAAGTGAAACCAGAAGGCTCTCAATACAGCGAGATTCGTCAATACTCACTGTCTGATAAGCCAAACGGCAAGCAATACCGTATTTCTGTTAAACGTGAAGGACAAGGCCAAGAGACACAAGGCGTTGTATCTAACCACCTACACGATACGGTTGCTGTTGGTGATGAGGTTAGCCTATACGCACCAGCGGGTGACTTCATGTATCAAGAGCGCGGCAAGCCAGTAACACTTATCTCTGCAGGTGTTGGTGTAACGCCAATGCAGTCTATGCTTGAGTTCCTAAACACGGAAGATAAAAACGAGCCAGTACTTTACCTTCACGCTTGTGAGAACGTAGGCCAACACTCTTTCACGACTCGTGTTAAAGATATTGTTGCCGACAAAGGTTGGGAAGCGAAAACGTGGTACATGAACAAAGATGAATCTGCATGTGAAAACACGCATCAAGGTCAAATGGATCTAGCGTCTATCTCTGATACTAAAGGCTTTGAAGAGAGCGATTTCTACATCTGTGGTCCTGTTGGTTTCATGAAGAACATCGTAGAGCAGCTAGATGCAATGAAAGTTGACCGTTCACGCGTTCATTACGAAGTATTCGGCCCTCACGCTAACTTCTAATAGGTCTCGGTATTTCTAGTAACACTCGCCTGAACTATTAATACCTTGCCTATTCAAAGGCCTCACAGTGTGAGGCCTTTTTGGGTTTGGTTGGTTTTGTCTGACATCATCGACTACTGCAGAACACGATGGTTCAGCTAAGATCTTTTCGCTTCTATCTAAGAACGTTTCATCTTCTTGGACATGTAGTCGGAATCGAAAAACTCAGGCCAGTACATTTTCACGTAACCACCTGCGACCCAAATTACTAGGATGGTGGCGATGGTTAGCTCAAAGAATCCGAACTTGTGCAGCCAGTACCATTGTGGGTATTCCGCGCCGAAAAATGTGGTTAGACGATGCATGGCAATAGCGCTGATAACGGATGGGAAGGTGACGGCAGCAATTGAAGGTTGGAACTTCAAACGCATTAGGCGGATGTAACACAAGTAAATTAACAGAGTCATGGTGATGGCAATGCCCGACAATGCACCTGTTAGAATTGGGTCTGGGTTGTCGAAGTTAACCAAGTAAGCGGCTAAAGATAAGTTAACCGGAGCTGCCATGATAGCGAGTGTTGGTCTTGCTCGGCGAGGAAGATTGCCTTCGAACACCAAGCGGTACAACACCACTGGCAACATAAGGAAATAGATACCAATACAAGTGACAGCAAGTGTTTCTGAAAATACAGTGTGCCCGAACTGTGTGCCTGCTAAGGAGCTGCTGATCAAACCGACCGGATACAGAAACCAACTCGGTACAATGTTCGACATTTTGAAGTTGATGATCTGAAAACTAAAGAACAACACCATCATGGTAAAGTGCAGCAATAGCGCGCAGAACCAAACTGGATAGGCGATAGCTGGCGATATCTCGGCTAAATAGTCGCACAGAATCAATAAAGCCATGCTCATTGGTGCCATCAAGCTTCCACTTAACGGGTGGCGAATGTCATTAAGGAAGGTATTAAAGCTCGTTAAATAGCGCAGTAAAACAGGCAGCAATAATAGCGCGCCGAATGCAGCGAGGTAGGGACGAATTATCTCACCAATGCCCGGGATATATAACGCCCAAGCTTGTCCTAACCCAATAACGCCAAGTGCTAAAGACGCCTGAGATGGCGGCACATTTTTTACTTGGGTTAATCTTCTCCAGTTCAACGACTTACTCCGACTTAGTTAATTAAAGACTTTTAGAATATTTGCTTTAGTTAGAGTGTGTAGGCCTTTCATCAATAGATTTTGAGGGCACTCAACTAATTTTGAGTGGATGATACCAAGTTTAACGTTTGCTTTTTTGATTTTGATACGGAATCGGGAGATTAAGCACGTTGAATGTGTGCTTTTGTTTCATGAGTCATTTGTAATTAACATACTTTCTCTTGTTGAGGGAGATCTTGTTGTCTTAGTTTTTCGTTTTTCAGCGTACGATTAAGCAGTTGACTGTAAATTGGCTGCCCACCCAACATTTGAGCAATGATTACCGCACCTAAGCAGGTGATGATCAACGGCAGGATCAGGTAGTAGTTATTGGTCATTTCAATAACCAACAGTATGCCAGTGATAGGCGCTCGAACAGTGGCAGCAAATAAGGCTCCCATGCCAGCAATGGCAAACATACCCGGTTCAATATTCAGTTCAGGGAAGAATGCTGCTGCGATAAGCCCGAACGCATAACCAAAGAGTGTTCCTAGCGCAAGCATTGGTGCAAAGATACCGCCTGGCGCACCAGAGCCGAAACAAAGCAGGGTTGTGAGGACTCGGCCTAAGAAAATCAGCAACAACACATTGGCGCTGTAGCTGCCATTCGTGATGTTCGGGATGATACCAATACCACCACCAGTTAATTCAGGTATATAAAGGAGCAACAAGCCAAAGCAACCGCCAAGTAGGGTGCCTGTCATCAAGTAGCGTTTACGGTCATTCTTGTGGATCGCCACAAACAGGTCTTGGGAAAGCGTAATCAGTTTATTGAAAATCACACCAAACAGGCCGAACAACACACCTAATAATAAGAATAACCAAAGTGCGTCGAGTTCAGGCGGCTGGTACTGAGGCATTGTGATAACGGCAGATTGGCCATTGATAGAACGAAATACAATGTTGGCTGAAACTGCTGAGATGATGACAGCTTTGATTGATATGAGTGAGTAGCGAAACTGTGGTCTCATCTCCTCAACCACAAACATGATTCCTGCCAGTGGTGCGTTAAATGCGGCGGCTAAGCCACCAGCGGCACCTGAAGCCAACAGTGAGTGGCGAGTGTCATCGTCTTTGACTCGAAAGATATCGGTGACCATGCGACCAATACTGCCGCCCATTTGAACGGTTGGTCCTTCTCGACCTAAAACCATACCAGAGCCTAATGCGCCCATACCGCCAAAGAATTTTACTGGCAATACTCTCCACCATCGAACAGGGCGCATACCGTCCATCGCACCTTCAATTTCGGGGATGCCTGAGCCTGCAGCCTCTGGAGCAAAGCGGTGAACGAGGAAGTAACCAATAAAGGCAAATGCAGCACTAATAAGGAAAGCGGCCAACCAAAGGGGTAAATAGCTACCGATTTCATCTTTAAGCCAATCGGTACGAGTTTCTGTGATGAAATGAACCGCGACTTCGAAATAGGTACCCACTACGCCAGCAAGTACACCTACAATACAAGAAAGAAAGAGAACGGAAGCGGGTGTCTTATCTCTTGAGAGAAATTGATTAATAGCATCCCTTGGCATTTTGGCTAATAAGGATTGCTTAATTTTCTCTCTTCTGGTCATTGAGATAAGGCTCCTGAATGGGTTAAGGCGGGGTTGTCATAAATTATACGCGTCCTCTGCATATCCTATAGCAGCAAAGATGAAAAGTTGAATTTCATTTATGGAATGTACGTGTTACATAAATGGAATCTATGGGCAATTGTGGAATCGCCGTCACAATTTTGATCGATTCTCTGGTGGTGGCTTGAATATCCCCAAAAATGAACCATAGTTAAATTGTAAAGCAACATAACGAACCGCAAGGAGAAGTGAGGTTTTACACACAATTTGGATGGATTCAGAAACAAAGTTTTAGTTCCTCGTTAAATGTTCAGGTCGATATTTAAGGCTTCCTGATTCGCGAACTCACGATTGAGTAACGAGGGTGAGGCGTACTGAGTAAGTACGCCTTTAGTTCGTCTGGAGCATCCCATTTCCTCATTCCGCTTCTACTGCTTTATCTCTTCTGATTATTTTCGCGCCAACCTCTATTAACGAATCTCAGTGTAAACAATCGATTGGGGTCAACTTTTTGGTGATTGAGTATATACTCCCTTAAAAAGGAGAACTGATATGACTAAAAAAGTTCCTACAAACATCATTACGGGTTTCTTGGGTGTTGGTAAAACGACAGCCATCTTGAACCTGCTAAAAAATAAACCTGAGAATGAAAACTGGGCTGTTCTGGTTAATGAATTCGGGGAAATCGGCATTGACGGTGCATTGATGACAGATCAAGGCGCTTTGATTAAAGAAGTGCCGGGTGGATGCATGTGCTGTACTGCGGGCGTGCCTATGTCAGTGGGTATTAATGCCTTACTTCGCCAAAAGCCAGACCGTTTATTGATTGAGCCGACAGGGCTTGGTCACCCTAAACAGGTTATAGCGACACTGACTTCCGATCAGTACACACCATATGTCGATTTAAAAGCGACGCTTGGTTTGGTTGACCCACGAAATCTGTCTAATGAAAAGTACACCTCGAATCAGAATTTTAATGATCAACTAAATAGTGCAGATGTGATTCTTGGTACTAAGGTTGACCTTGTTCATTCTGACGACATCGATGTGTTCAATGATTGGGTGACGGATCAAACGCCAGCAAAAGTCTTCCATAAGCTAATTCACGATGGTGAAGTGCCATTGGAAGTGTTAGACATTGAAAGAGTATACGGCAGTGCTTCATCTCATATTGAAGCGCATCATCACGATCACGCTGAACAAGAGCCTCAATTCCAACTTCCTCCTGGTGAAGCTTTCATCCGTAAAGAGAATAAAGGACAGGGCTATTTCAGTTGTGGTTGGTTGTTTGGCGCAGAGCATAAGTTCGACTTCGATGCGCTATTCTCTATGTTGTCAGATCTAACGGCCGAGCGTGTAAAAGCTGTCGTGAACACCGACCAAGGTTGCTACGCATTCAATGTGGCGAATCAAGTCGTGTCTGTGAACGAAATTACGCTTGATGGCTTTGAATCTCGACTGGAAGTGATCGACTCGCAGCTCATGCCATGGGGCGATCTCGAGCAGATTCTACTCAAGCTGTGTGGCATCAAATAGCCCTGTTTTTGCTGTTTGAACCAAGGATCTTGGTGTTTACCTCGTTGAAGGCGGGATAAACACCAGATTAAATGAGAAAGTTTGCGTTATATCACGATAAATGTGAGATAAATCACTCTAATTACTTTATAGTGCTCGGCTGAAATAAGAATGTAGGCTGTCTGCTTAAGGAACCCGTAACAATGTCATTTTCCTCTCAAGGTTTTGCTCCTGAATTAGTCAAAGCGTTGACTGAGTGTGGTTATGAAAAACTCACTCCAATTCAACAAAAAGCGATTCCAATGGCTCGTAAAGGCCATGATATTTTTGCTACTGCTCAAACCGGTACGGGTAAAACAGCGGCATTTTCATTGCCTGTTATCCAACACCTTTTGAACAGCGGTAAAAAGGCGTCTAGAGGAACGGCTCGCGGCCTTATTCTTGCTCCAACTCGTGAGCTTGCTGCGCAGATCGCTCAAAACATTAAAGACTACGTTAAATACACAGATCTAAGTGTTTCTGCGGTTTACGGTGGTAACAAGATGTCTTCACAAGTTCGTCAACTAGAACTGGGTGTGGATATTTTGGTTGCAACACCTGGCCGTTTAGAAGAGCACTTAGAAGCGGGTAACGTGTCTATTGCTAACTTAGAATTTCTAGTATTTGATGAAGCTGACCGTATCCTTGATATGGGCTTTATCAATGCCGTTCGTAAGATCATGTTGGATGTAGAAACATCACCGCAAATCATGATGTTCTCTGCAACGACTTCTACTCAGTTAAACCAACTGTCTGTTGATATTCTGCGTAAACCAAAACGTATTAGTGTTGAGCGCGAAAACTCAACGGCTGCTACTGTCGGCCACGTGGTTTACCCAGTGGATCAAGAGCGTAAAACAGAACTGCTTTCTGAGCTGATTGGTCGTAAAAACTGGCGCCAAGTGCTTGTTTTTGTTAACTACAAAGAAACAGCGAACGATGTAGTTAAAGAGCTTAAGCTAGACGGCATTAAAGCAGTACTGTGTCACGGTGATAAAGCGCAAAGTGCTCGTCGTCGTGCTCTAGACGATTTTAAAGAAGGTAAAGCGCGTGTAATGGTAGCAACCGACGTTGCGGCTCGTGGTCTTGATATCGAAGACTTACCACACGTAATTAACTACGACATGCCTTTCCTAGCAGAAGACTATGTTCACCGTATTGGCCGTACAGGTCGTGCAGGTAAGCAAGGTCACGCTGTCTCTTTCGTTAACCGCGAAGAAGAGCTGACTGTCGTTCAAGTTGAAAAACTGATTCAACAGCGCATTCGTCGTGTTGAACAACCGGGTTATGAACCGAAGAAACGTGATGCTTACATCGAGAAGCTGAACACTAAATCGGCTTACAAAAACCGCCAAGGTCGTAAGAACAACGCGAACGAAGAGACGCAAGATCAAGCAAGCGCTGAACGTCGTTTGACTATGATGAAGCGAATTAAAAACCGTCGTAAGTAATTACGGTTGGTGATTGAAAAGAGCCACTGTTATGTGGCTCTTTTTGTTTGTATTGATCGCAATATTGTTTATTGTCATTACTGCTTCGTTTCAACCTCGCTTCATTTCAAGCCCGATCAAGAAACAAGAACTAATAAATAAAAACAAGTCGATAAGGTAATAATATGGATAGCGCACTACTTTGGGCTTTTATTCCCACGTTTTTCTTCGTGTCAATCACGCCCGGTATGTGTATGACTTTGGCGTTGACACTTGGAATGAGTGTTGGATACAAGCGTACATTATGGATGATGATCGGTGAACTGGCTGGTGTCGCTGTGGTTTCTATTGCCGCGGTATTGGGTATCGCTTCGATCATGTTGAATTACCCATGGCTATTTACGGGCTTTAAATTTGTTGGTGCGGGTTACCTGTTTTATTTAGGCGTTCAGATGTGGCGTTCGAGAGGCAAACTGGCGATCAGTACTGACAACCAAACAACAAAAGTCAGCAATGATTGGGACTTGGTGGTTCAAGGTTTTGTCACTGCAATTGCGAACCCAAAAGGCTGGGCGTTTATGATTTCTTTGCTGCCTCCTTTTATCAACAGCAGTAAAGGCTTAGTACCGCAGTTGTTCATTCTCGTGTCGATTATTCTTGTTTCTGAGTTTGTTTGTATGACTCTGTACGCGACAGGCGGTAAGAGCCTTAAGCACATGCTCGGTAAGGCTGATAACGTGAAGTTGATGAACCGCATTGCCGGCACTTTGATGATGGGTGTTGGTGTGTGGTTGTTCGTGAGTTAACTGCGATTAACGAGAGCTTGGTATGACGATGAGCTTGAATGCTAGGATTCTTACTTAAACCGAAGATTGAATAGAATAGAAAAAGAGCGATAGGGCATTTGGCCTTATCGCTCTTTTTGGTTTTACATAGCTAGATGTTAGAAATGTTTCCGATCTTAGCCAGTTCTACCGATTAAACCGCGATTTCACCACCGTCCTCACGGCGAATCACAACGGTAGATGCTCTCGGACGAACGTTGCCTTGAGTCTGAGCCGTTGCATCGTCTGATGATGGCCAGTTCGCAGGGTGTTGAATGTTCACAAACAGTGATTTGAAGTCTGGGCTGATGGTAAAGCCAGTCACTTCACAACCGTTTGGACCCACAAAGAAGCGCTTTAGCTGTGCTTGATTGTTAGTATCAATTACCGCGCTGTTACCTTGGTCATCCGTTAACTGAGATGGAACGACAGCCAGCATTTGGTCATTAGTGTAGCCTGTTACTTCGTCTGCGCCGTTATCCGTCTGAATCCACAAAATGCCGCGAGCATCAAACGCTAAGCCGTCAGGGCTCGCGAACTGGTTCATGTCTGTTAGACCAGAGCGGTTAATAGACTTGTCTTCCACTGCTGGTGAACCAAATACGAAGATATCCCAATCGAACTCGCCTGCCGTTTTGCCTTCATTCCAACGGATAACATGACCGAACTTGTTGTCTACGCGAGGGTTCGCAGAGTTCGCTTCTTTACGCTTGTTGTTATTAGTCAGCGTTAGGTAAGCCGTACCCGTCATTGGGTCAACAGAGCACCATTCAGGGCGATCCATTGGCGTTGCACCAACAAGGTCGGCAGCGCCCGCTGTATTGATGATAAGCGCTGCTTGAGAGTCAAATGAATCACCTAGCTTGCCGCCGTTTGTAGTCTTGCTGCCCAACGTTAGTGGTAGCCACGTACCTGAACCGTCATCGTTGAACTTAGCCACATACAGCGTGCCTTTATCCATGTACTTGTCACCCGCACTTAGGCGATTACTCGGCTCTGCGTCACGCGGGTCCCATTTCTCTTCAGAAACGAATTTGTATAGGTATTCAAAACGAGAATCGTGACCAGAGTAGAATACGATCGGCTCGCCTTCGGTCAACTTACCAAACGTACAGCCTTCGTGACGGAAACAACCCAGTGCAGAACGTTTCTTAGCGCGAGAGTTTGCTGTGTATGGGTCGATTTCAACAATGTAGCCGTGACCGTGTGCTTCGTTACGGTAATCGTCCATTGCTGACTCACCTGTTGGTGTTACGTCAAAGCGAGCAAATTCGTCTAGGCGTTCTTGTTTGTCACCAGAAAGCGTGTCCCAACCGTAACGTGTTTTGTCGGTAGCGATACCAATACGTTCTTGCGCTGGTGTTGTCTCGCCTTTGTTAACGAAATAACCCGGCCAGTTTTCTTCACACGTTAGGTAAGTGCCCCATGGTGTGTAGCCATTACCACAGTTGTTCAACGTGCCACGAGCTTGGCTGCCGTCTTGTGAGAACTTGGTTTTGGTAAATTCACTGTGTGCAACAGGACCAGACAGATCCATTACGGTCGCGCCTGTGTAGCGGCGGTTCAGAGGATCGTTATCGACCATCACCCATTGGTTGCCTTCAAGTTTTACACGAACCACGCTCACGCCGTGTGCGTTGATCTCTTTACGTACTTCATCAAGGCTAGGGCGGTTGCCTTCATCGTATGTAGGACCATTAGCGTGCAGTGCTTTTTGGTCGATGTATTCGTGATTAATCACCAACAAACCGTCGTTGCTGTTGCCATTAAGCGGGAAGAAGTGCATGCCGTCGTGGTGCATGCCCAGTGAGTTTGCTTGATCTTGTGCGTTGTTGGTTCCATCTTTTAACCAAGCATTGCCTTGCTTGTTAAGTGGAGTACCCCAAGGAACCAATACTTGTGCTGTATAGCCTTTTGGCACAACGACACTGTCTGTCAGTGAGCCTTTAACCGATTCGAATGCAAGTGTAGCAGTGCTTTTTTGCGGTGCGCTAGATGATGCTGTCGCCGCGTGCGCTGTGCTGTGGCCTGCTAAACCAAAAGCACCAAACGCCGTCATTGCACTGATGCCTAAACCGCCTTTGAGAACATTTCTTCTTGAAAGGTTCGCATCTAAAACTTCTTCGAAGGGTTTGTTTTTGCTCTTATTAAAACGAGTGCTATCAAATGTTCCCTTGCTCATCTTTACTGCTTCCTATTGGCTGATTTTATTATTCGTTATTCATGACTTACCCACCTACTAACTAATTGGTTAATAAGTTGGGTCAATGTGTGACTAATCGTGAAGCAGTTAAGTGACAGATTTTTATAGATTTGATTAAGGTTTTGTTTCTGTAGCACGATTTTTGCCATTAACACCCTTGTGTAATACAAAACTCTTGGGGATTGATGTGGAACTGTGTATAAATGCTTTATCAAACGAAAAGAGAGGCAGTTATGAAATTAGATAAAATCGAAAACAAAAATCGTCGCCTACGCAAAAAGCTATACCTAGGTGAATTCGCGATTCTGGGTTTTGAAGTAAGCTGCAAGACATCGATTACTGATTTTGATCAATACGATGTGTTCATTGATGAGTTCATTGATTTCATCGACAGCATCGGTCTGTGCTTTGGTGGCGGCGGCCTTGAGCTGTTTGAAGGTTTCTTATGCTCAATTGAGCGCTACCGTTCAGTAACAGAAGCAGAACAACTGCAAGTTGCTCAATGGCTTGAAGCTCGTGCTGAAGTAAGCAAAGTGGAAGTTAGCGAACTGATTGACGCAAACTACGCGTTCTAATTTGATGTTGTGTTGTTAGCTCGATTGAAAGGCCAAATACGGCTTAGGAAAGAGTAACAACAGTACGCTAGAATAAAGGCCGAATCGTTAAATCGATTCGGCCTTTTTGCGTTTTATTCGTTCCATTTCTATTCTTTATCTTCTTTTCTATCCCTTCTGACGTAAATGATAAATTGATATTTTTCGATTAAATATTAGTACTTTATCGCTATTTTTATTTGCAGTAATAAGTTTGGATAAACTTGTGAGAGTTTTATGAGAATTCAATGAAGTTGCTGATAGATTTGATCGTCATTCTTAGAGTCAACAACACCACAGTTCGTTCTGGCAAAGGTAACGGTATATCGCTGTTATTCGTTTTGTTGGCAACGATAGGACTCGATAAAGGATGGAATCAAAATGAATAAACGTACTCAAATCAGCTTAGTGATCAGCTCGGCTATGTTGGCCTTCGGAGCGACTCAAGTTCAGGCTGCTGAGCTTGAAGTCACTGTCACTAATGCAACGAAAGGGATCTACTTTACGCCTATCTTAGCGGCGGCTCATGACTCAAGCTTGTTCATGTTTAGAACGGGTGAAACGGCTTCTTCGGAACTAGAGTCCATGGCCGAAGGTGGCGATATTTCAGGTTTATCTGGTGTCATTGCCAACGCGGGAGGCGTGGTGGTTGAGAACCCAGCGGCCGGCATCCTCAATCCAGGCGTCGCAACTACGTTTGATATCAGTACTGGTGATTTAGAGTACCTATCATTGGGTGCAATGTTGCTGCCGACAAACGACGGCTTTGTTGGTCTAGATAGCTGGAAGATCCCAACTCAAGCGGGCACCTACAAAGCGACTCTAAATGGTTATGACGCAGGCACAGAAGCCAATGATGAGCTGGCGGGCAGTATGCCGAACCCTCCATTCATTACCTTTGGCGCTGGTGGCACAGGTGTAGAAACGGCAGTATCAAACGCTAAGGTTCATATTCATCCAGGTAACATTGGTGATGGTGATGCGGCGGGCGGCATCAGTGACCTCGATAGCAGTAGCCATCGATGGTTAAACCCTGTTGCAACTATCACCATTGTTGTGAAGTAAGGGGGATGTATGAAAGCTAGAATTCTATTTATCGCTGCATCAGTAGCTGTGTTAGCGGGTTGTCCGGACGATGACGACGATTACTATCGCTATGATGTGAGTGTTACTAACCTCACCCCCAATCAACCAATGTCACCACTCGCGGTGTTGACTCACAATACGAATTTTGATCTGTTTGAAGTTGGGCAAAGTGCCTCTGTCGATCTGGAATACTTGGCGGA
Organism: Vibrio sp. 10N.261.51.A3; assembly: GCF_041471965.1. Lineage (NCBI taxonomy): Bacteria > Pseudomonadati > Pseudomonadota > Gammaproteobacteria > Vibrionales > Vibrionaceae > Vibrio > Vibrio sp. 10N.261.51.A3. The sequence goes on along the minus strand of NZ_JBFRPK010000067.1, from coordinate 41,005 downwards.
AGGGGGTAGTAATGCACAATTGCTTGCGCTCAGTGACAGTGACGCCAATGTTTATCAAGGCATCTCAGGCAATGGACTGATTCTTTCAGGTGAGCAAGACACGGTGTCGATTCGTGTCGACCCAAATCAAGAAGGGTATATCTCAGTTGCTTCCATGTTGGTGAACACCAATGATGCGTTTGTCGGCGAATCCGGATTATCACTCAAGTCATTAGCGGTGGGTGATACCTTTACCATGAACATGAATGTTTGGGATTCGGGAACTGAGCTGAACGATGAGCTTGCTGCAACCATTCCGGGACCAGCAGGCGGTGGTGAAGGTTTTAATACCACACGAGACGACACCGATATAGTGAGTTTTCACTCTGGCGTAATCAGCCAAGATGATGGCCTTACGACTTCTACTTTAAGTGCAAATCATCGTTTCCTTAACCCCGGTGCAAGAATCACCATTACTCGAACTCAGTAACAGGTTGAAAGCACGATGAAAGAATTCCTGCTCTGTTCCGGTCAATTGAAAGGTGGGCGGACTCAGAATAGAGCAGGGATCATGAATAGTGCTGCGGTAAATTTGATGGCAAACATATTGTTGGTTGAAGACGATGATGACTTGGCTGAACTGGTGCAGATGCATCTTAAGTTCCAAGGGCATAACGTAATCAGAGCTAATGTGATTGAAAAGGCTCAGGCGCTCTATAAAGAGGGTCATTTCGATTTGATCGTACTGGATCGTGGCTTACCAGACGGTGACGGACTCGATTTCTGTCGAATGTTGCGTCAGCAAGAGGATTGGACGCCAGTACTCATGCTAACCGCAAGAGACGCTGAGTTAGATAAGGTGTCAGGCTTAGAAGCCGGTGTTGATGACTACATAACGAAACCTTTCAGCGTTCTCGAGTTTCAAGCAAGAGTGAGGAACGTGCTTCGCCGTTTAAGCCATGTCGAATCAGCGACTCAAGAGGTTGTGACAGCAGAATCGATTATGAATTTTGGTGTGCTCACTATTCAACCTGAACGCCATCAGGTGTCACTCAATAACCAAGACGTACCGCTGACAGCTACCGAGTTTACCTTACTTCATTTCTTAGCAACCCGCCCGGGGCGTGTGTATAGCAAAGACGAGCTGCTCGATCATGTTTGGAATACTCATCACTCTGGCTATCACCATACCGTGTGTAGCACAGTCAACCGGCTAAGAACCAAGCTTGCGATGCCGAATAGTGATGATGATTTCATTAAAACCGTTTGGGGTGTTGGTTATAAGTTTGAGTCGAAAGCTTAGGCCTATGTGTCGCGTCCGAAGTTTACTAAAAGGCCAGTAAGACCTAAGAGCCATCGAGGAGAGAACATGAGTTTCAAATCGCGTTTAGTGTTGTTCACCAGTTTGTGGTTTCTGCTCGTGAGTGTGGTGATTGCTTATACCTATAATTGGCAAAAAGAGACGATAGAACAAAGAACTAAGCAGAGCTTACACAAAGAGCTCGCGGTTCATATGCGCGATGATAATCCTCTGATGATTGGTACCGACTACAACCCTAAAGCGCTCAAATCCATTTTCCACACCTTGATGTTGATAGGGCCAGATTTTGATATCTATTTCCTCGACAGTCAGGGCAAGATTACGACTCATGCTGCGCCAGAAGGCACTGTGTTAGCCAACCAGATAGACTTAGCACCCATTCAACAGTTTTTAAACGACGAGCCTTATCCCATTCTGGGGGAAGATCCGATCAATCCCGGGGCTCGTAAGGTGTTTTCCGTAGCAGCGATTGAAGAGTTGGGTTCAACAGTTGGGTATCTGTATGTGTTGATTGGCAGTAATCGTCACACGGTGATTGCCAATTCGCAGGTCGATACGCCATACATTGCGCTCGCGGGGCTCATGCTGATCTCTATCTTGGGTTTTGCGGTTGGAGCTTATCTGTTGGTCAAACGTAGCCTGTTAAACCCAATAGAAGCAGTAACTAACAAGTTGCAACAACAAGCAGAGCAAGATTTTCGATTGGACCCGAACTTCATTCATCAAGTACCAGAATTGGTGCCGATTGCACGCTCGTATCAGTTGATGGCGAAGCACATTCAACAGCAATTTTTGCAACTTGAATATCAGTCGTCACATCGAAGACAAAGCTTATTACAGCTCAGTCATGATTTGAAAACGCCATTGTCGAGTGTATTGGGGTATCTAGAAACGTGGAGGATTCAAAACCCACATTCGGATCCACTCATAGATGTGGCATATCGCAATGGCAACAAGTTATCTGAACAGCTCCATTCGCTGTTAGATAGCGCCAAGAAAGATAACCCGGTACCCACATATCAATACGCTTCAATCGATTTCAATGGGCTGATGAGCGAATGCTTAGAAACGATACAAAGCAAATATCGCCATAAGAATGTTGAGTTGAACATTAATATGCCTATTGGAATCAAGGCTGTGGGTGACAGTGATCTGCTTGAGAGGTTGATTTTGAATCTGTTAGATAATGCATTGAGGCATAGCCCAAGTGGCACTGTGGTGTCGTTAGATGTTGGTTTTGAAGCGGATTCCAAACGGGTGAAGGTGGTGATTCATAATGAGGTTGAACTGGAAGCGCCGAATGGTTCTTTGGGAATAGGAACCAAGATCGCGCAGTCGATACTGATGTTACATCACAGCGTGCTAGAAACAACAAAGGCAGAGAACTCCTTTCAGCAAAGCTTTTACTTGCCCTCGGTATAGCTCTATCTGCCTTCGATTTAGCTTGATGTGTACTTACGTAGAACTAACGTTAAGCGTCTTTACTGTCTTCGTTGCCTTCGTTCACTTTCGCGTAGAAGTGAAGTAGCTCAGTTAATTCTTTAACCCAGCCAAACGCATCTTTAGGTGCGTTCTTTAAGATCTTTTCTACTTTCTCACAGTGCACTTCGATTGCGATTGCTTCTTCAAGGTTGAAAGAAATTGAGTAGAAGTGCCAAAGCAGTAGGCGAGTCATTCGCTCGATGTTCTGTTGCGAGTTATCCGACTCTGAGAAGGCTAGGTTTACTTCACCAAGCGCGATAGCTGTCATTCGAAGCATTGCGTCAAATTTCGCTGATTGCATGCGTTCTTCGCTGGTGACTTCTTCTTGCTCGAACGTAAACAATTCCGTCATTGCATCTTCAGGTACAAGGCGATGAATCATTCTTAAACTAAATTCTTCTAGTTCATGGCGAGGCATGGTGATTAAGCAATTTAAGGTGTAGTCGCGTTGCATGGTGTTCTCTTGGATCTGCAAAAAGGTCGGACAGTTTAATGGAGAAGCGAGTTTAGAAAAAGCAGATTTTAGATAAGCCTGCGTTGGCAGGCTTATCTGTGTACTACAAGCCCTAAAATCGATGCTTAGGGGAACTGTATTTAGGTTTGAACGCAGTATCAGGCTTTGCTATGGCTTGGCGGTTGGTACTGCATCGACTGGTCGTTTCTCATGAATATGTTGCTCGCGACCAAACTGCCGATGCAAATAGAACCAAGGGCGAGCCAAGTCATCGCATCAGGAATCTCGTTGAATAGTGGGATCGCCAACAAGGTCGCCACTGCGGGTGTTGCACTGCCAAAAGCGGCAGAGCGTTCAGCCCCTAAGGTATTAACCGCATAAAGGTAAGTGAACGCAGCGATTAAACCCGCCCCAACGCCTTGCACTGTTGAATGAACGGCAAGCTCCGTGAAGGGCCAATTAGCGATTGTTGTGTCCATTAGGTGGCTTGGGAGGGTTCCAGTCAGGATTAGGACGAGTAAAAGCAAAGTAGAACAGAGAGAAATAAAACCGGCACTGACTAACGCATTAAGATTAGCGACACGGGCTGAGATGGTGAACATCGCCCACATTAAGCTTCCGCATAAAAACAACAAATGACCTTTGGTGTATTCGAAGTTGAAGCTGCTTAAGCTACTCCCTAAAAACAACAGTATGCCGAGCAAAACCAAACCTAAACCAACAACACGATGTCGGCTGAGTGGCTGCTTAAAAAAGAGTACCGCAATTCCTGTAACGAACAGAGGAAGCGTGCCCGGAACAAGAGCACTGCCATGAGATACCGGAACAAACTGCATGGCCGTTCCGGCAACAAGCAGATAAGGTAATCCGCTACCTACGAACATACCCGTTAGATACCGTTTAGGGACGACGGCAATTGCGCTGCGTGCTTTCCACATCAAAGGCAATAACACCAAAGCCGGTATGAGAAATCTTGTGAGAGCGATATCGGCAGGTGTTAAATCTGAATTTGCGCCGCCTTTAAGAGAAAGAAAAAAGCTCGCCCAAATGAGTAGGGTGACAGTAATAGATAAGTAGCCAAGATTCATAATATAGAAGGAGAGTGGGTGATGACTCATTATGGAACAGTTGGTGTGCCACAGGTTGGCAAGTTTTGGCTAAACTTGAACTATCGTTGATGATTTCTGCTAATATTCACCAAATAATTAACGGATTTAACTAATGTTTGGCATTTACTATGGATAGAATTGATAGGCATCTTCTCGAACTGCTACAAAAAGATGGCAGGTTAACCACGGCTGAACTTGCTGATGAAGTGGGTTTATCACCTTCGCCTTGTGCAAGACGAGTCAAAAGGCTAGAAGAAAAGGGCATTATTGACGGTTATCGTGTGAGCTTGTCACGAGAACAAGTCGGCATCGCAATGAGTGTGTTTGTTGAGGTGAGCCTAAACAACCACCAAGAAGTGTCGATAGATAAGTTTGAGGCGGCTGTTGTAGAGATGGAAGAGGTGATCAGTTGCCACGTTGTATCTGGGGCTTATGACTATTTGCTAGAAGTGGTTAGCCCGAACTTGATGGCCTACGAGGCATTTACAAGAAAACTTCAAAGGCTCTCTAACGTGAAAGATATTCATACCCACCTTGCGATAAGACAAGTAAAAGGCAATGCACCACTGCCAATTTATACCGATTAAGCCAAACTCTGAGCAGTAACACGAAGGCAGAATGAGCTGAAAACGAAATGGTTTACTCCTGAAGTAGAAGCGCGGTCAATATCAAAAATCATCCATTAAGTGTCAGGCTTCAGGCAATAAAAAACGGAGCACCTCGTGAAAGGTACTCCGTATATGATAGGTGCAAAACTTAGTGATACTTAAAGTTAGAGATTGAACAATCCCCAGTTTGTGCATTAATTCTGAATGAAAAAGCATGTGAATGATAATCCACGCCGTCATTCCAAATTGTCTCTCCAAATATCTTACATAGCTCTAGCTCACTTACCGAACCGAACTCTTCCATGTGTTTAGCTACAGATAAAAGTTTACCTCTTATCTCTGCAGTCCATTCCGTGTTACTCAAGCAGTTGAAAGCCATAGTCTTTTGCATATTACCTAGCCAAAATGTTTCTTGTTATTAAGTTATATGAAGATTCATGATAACAATTTTCTGGCGTTTGTAAATCTATTTTGTGATGAATATCTCACATACTCGCTTGCATTGGTCGGAAATTGAACTTCATTGTTGATAGATAGCACATTACTTTTACAACCTATTGATAAAGCTTTGATTAACGAGTTCTTAGAATATTATGAATGGGATTGAGCATATTTATCGGAAAAGTCCAGTCGAACGAGTGAGAGAATCTAATGGTGATTTCAGTTTGATGCATCGTTTGCTGGTTGGTTTATGTGGCGCGCTTCATCAATCATCGTCGCTTCTCTGCGGTATTTTGAAGACAGCCGACGGAATTTTTCACTGAGTGTATGGAGATCTCGGGAGAGTGATTGTGAGCTTTGTACGTGCACCTTTGCGCTTTCTGCCTGGCGCGGGAGTCTTGCTTTGGTGCAGTGTTTGGCGACGGCTTGCCATGAATACGCTAGAGAGTCAGCGCCTTCAAGTTCACTAGACACAACATACGCCTGTTGTAGCAAAACCTCGGAGACGTCATACGCGGTATTCATATGACTATTGAGCTGCACATTAAACCTTTCTTCATACTTTGCCCAAAGCTCAATGATCTGCTTTTCATTAAAGTGTTTAGATAACAATGTCTGTGACTCATAGGTTGAAAGAACTTGGTTGAACTCTTTGGTGTACTGATTATAGCGACCTTCAAAAGAGAGCTGACGATCCAACAGTGTTTGCCAGTTTTCACGGTCACAATGATTCGCTAGAGCGACATTGGCACTCAAAGTTACGCTTACAATGATAACTTTCCCCCAAAAACTCATGACTTTCCTCTACTTACCGTGCGCTCTATTGAGAGTATAGATGAGCAGCAGCATGAGTTGATGTACACTTGAGACATACCTATAACGGAAGAGCTGGTGGATTTGATGAAAAAAGCGCTGATCGCTTTACTTGTGTTGTTGATATTGGGCGGAGGGGGAGGAGCGGCATACTACTTCTTGGTCATGAATAAAGACCCAATCCCACAAGAGAAAACGGAAGAGCCGGCGTTAGAAGCTACCGAGCAATCTGAATCTGAGCTTGTACCCATCATGGATCTTCAGCCTGAACCCGAGCAGACGGAATTTTACGTTTTGGAGAGAAAGCTTGAAGTGGTCGAGCAACCTGAAATTGATGGCTTGATAACAGATTACCTCTATAAAGGGGAAAAGGTGGTGGTACTCGAGAAACAAGGCGAATGGGCACGTATCTCAGACTATATAGTCCTTAAAGAAGGCGGCCCACAGACGGCGGAATGGGTCTCTATGTCAGGCTTATCGAATGATGAAGTCATTATTTCGGAAAAAGAAAGCAAAGAGATATTGGATTCCTATTTGGTTAAGTCTGATGACCTCAAGATCCATCAAGAAAAATTCCGTAATTCGGTGGCTAAACTGATCTCTGAGGGGGAGTGTGCCCCAAGTGATTTTGAAGAATTAGGCGGATGGGTGAAATCTGTTAAGTACAGCAATCGAGATGTCTATTTTATTTATTGTGGTGGGTTGTCCCTTGAAAACAAAATTTATCTTGATGTAAATACAAATAAAATATTTACGAAGTAAGATCCCAAGCTCAATTTATTAATGCTATTTACTTAAGCCCACTCATAGATTGAGTGGGCTTTTTTGTCTATTCATAATGCTCATCGTCCCCATTTAGAACGTTAATTATATTGAAGCTCATATAGAATCATTAGTAACCATTTATTAATTTCTAATAATAGTTTTGTTATTATTCTCGTGATCAATCATTTCAAATTCCCACATTGCATTATTCTTGAAACAAGCTGAGAGATATAGATTTATCTCGTATTAACAAAGGCTTATCTGCGTGTTGATAAAAGTAAAATTAAATAAACCTTATTAATATCAGAGCTTTGCGTTAATTTACATGTTCGCAACATTTCATTAATTTTGGGATGCAAGTCTAGTTTTTAATCATAATAAGAAAATATTTTATATTTGTAATAATACTTTTTGATTTTGAGTTGTAGGGTTTAATTAAAGCAAAACGTAAAGTTTAATTATCAGCTAAGACATTATCTTATTAACATCATTGTTATTTAATTGCTTGTAAGGGATGGAACCATTAATGAAAAAGCTTGCTTTAATTACAGGGTCAAAAGGCGGTATCGGCTCAGCAATTTCCTCTAAATTAGTTGCAGACGGCTATCGTGTTATCGCGACTTATTTTACTGGAAATTACCAATGTGCCTTGGATTGGTTTAACGAAAAACAATTCACCGAAGATCAAGTGAGATTGTTTGAATTAGATGTTACCAATACTGCGGAATGTGCGCTGAGCTTAAGCAAGTTGTTAGAAGAAGAAGGCACGGTGGATGTACTAGTCAATAACGCAGGTATTACACGTGATAGCGTCTTTAAAAAGATGGATGCCGAAGCGTGGAAAGACGTGATTGAAACAAACCTAAACAGTCTGTTCAACGTGACTCAACCTTTGTTCGCTCCTATGTGTGAGAAAGGTAACTGCCGTGTCATCAACATCTCTTCCGTCAATGGTCTTAAAGGTCAATTTGGACAGACTAACTACTCAGCAGCGAAAGCTGGAATGATTGGTTTTTCTAAAGCTTTGGCTGCAGAAGGCGCTCGTAGCGGCGTAACCGTGAACGTGATTGCCCCTGGCTACACAGCAACTCCTATGGTTGAGCAAATGAAGCCTGAAGTACTGGATTCAATCAAGAACCAAATTCCGATGAAACGCTTAGCAACACCTGTTGAAATTGCAGACGCAGTGGGCTTTTTAGCGAGTGAATCTGGCGCGTACATTACAGGCGAAACATTGTCTGTGAATGGCGGCTTGTACATGCAGTAATTGGCGAAACTGAAGGGGTTGGAATGATGGAAAAAGTATTTATTGTTGCGGCTAAGCGCACTCCTATTGGTGCATTTACCGGGTCGCTAAAAAACGTATCTGCGGGTGAACTGGCTGGCGTTGCGATCAAAGGTGCACTTGAGTCTGTCGATCTTTCGTTAGATGCGATTGATGAAGTAATCGTCGGCAACGTGATTTCGGCAGGTCAAGGCATGGGGGTTGCTCGTCAGGCTTCCATCTATGCAGGGCTTCCTGAGGAAACACCAGCATACGGCGTGAACATGATTTGCGGCAGCGGAATGAAATCAGTGATGGACGCAGCGGCGCACATCAAAGCACAAGATGCTGAAGTGGTTATTGCTGCTGGCGTTGAAGTGATGTCACAAATTCCTTTTGTGGTACCAGCGAGCGTTCGTAATGGTCACAAAATGGGTGACATCTCAATGAAAGACTTACTGGTTGGTGATGGCTTAACCGATGCGTTTAATCACTACCACATGGGCATGACCGCTGAAAATATCGCGAACACGTTGAATATTTCGCGCCTAGCTCAAGATAACTATGCCTTAGAAAGCCAACAAAAAGCCGTTGCTGCGATTGAGGCGGGTAAGTTTAACGAGCAAATCGTGCCTGTAGAAGTTAAGCAGCGCAGACAAACCGTCACTTTTGATACCGATGAGTATCCGAAGTCAGACGCGACATTCGAAGGTCTGCAAAAGCTTCGTCCAGCTTTTGACCGTGAAGGGTCTGTTACGGCAGGTAACGCTTCGGGCATCAATGATGGCGCGAGTGCAATCATCTTAGCCTCAGAGAGTGCAGTAGCGAAATACGGACTGACACCACTGGTAGAGCTAACGAGCTACGCACAGTCTGGATTAGATCCAAAGATTATGGGTTTAGGCCCAGTAGAAGCCGTTTCTAAAACGCTTGATAAGGCGAATCTCACTCTAGAAGAAGTAGATTTGTTTGAATTGAATGAAGCGTTTGCAGCACAAGCTCTTGGCGTAATGTACCAATTGTCAGAGCAGCATGACTTACCGCTTGATGAGTTCAAGCCAAAGGTCAATGTGAATGGTGGTGCAATCGCGCTTGGCCATCCTTTAGGTGCTTCAGGCAATCGAATTATTGTTTCACTCATCCATGAAATGCTTGAACAGAAAACGACTTATGGCGTTGCTTCACTCTGTGTGGGTGGGGGAATGGGAACCGCTGTTTTGCTAAAAGGTATTGAAGGTTAGAGCCTGATATATCGGTAGCAAGCTTAAATATCGGATCAGCTTTTCAAAGCATCGCGAGTTAATCGATGAGCGTTGGCTGAAACGATAGTGACACAAATTTATTAAACTATGTATTCATCAGGAGTTACTTATGTACACGGATATTTTCAAAACAATTACTGACCAAACTGAAAAGCAATTTGAACCGTACTTAAAGTTCAACAAGTTGGTTGCAAAGAACGTCCAAACGATGACAGAACTGCAAATGAATGCAATGCAGACTTACACGAACATGGGTCTTGCGCAAATGAAAGCAGTGACTGAAATCAAAGACGTGACTAGCCTAACGGCGTTCAACAGCCAGCAACTAGCAGCGCTAACTCAATTGTCTCAACAGATGATGAGTGATAGCTCAAAAATGCAAGCTGCTGCAAAAGAGTTCAAAGAAGATGTTGAAACACTAACAACTGAAAACTTGAAAACAGTTACACCTGCATAAATAAAATCGCCATCGAGTCAGCACAGTGTTTACTGTGAGGCTAGGTGGCGATTTTCCGATTATTGGAGTCATGTTATGTTTCAACACTTCTTTTCGGACTACCTTGTTAAACTTCAACAAACAAACCAGCAATGGTGGGAAAACTTTGAACAAAACAAGGAAGCCGCGCAATCTCCCCTAAATCAAGCGATGCAAGAGTTGAATTTTGATGATGCGTCAAAAATCTTCGAGCAAGCCGCTAACCAACCCGCCGTTCTCCTTCAGTTACAATCCCAGTGGTGGGAACAGCAACTTAAGATTTGGCAAAATGCCGCACTGATGGGTAATACCGAAAGCGTCATTACTGAAGAGCGCAGTGATAAACGCTTTATTGATGAAGCGTGGAAAAATGACCCGTTTTACAGCTTTATCAAGCAGTCTTATTTGTTATTCAGCAAAAGCTATATAGACACCATTAATTCAATCGAAGGCATAGACGAGAAAACCAAGGAACGTGTGGCGTTCTTTTCACGTCAGGCTATCAATGCTCTTTCTCCTAGTAACTTCATTGCGACTAACCCAGAGTTGATGAAGCTAACGCTTGAGCGCAATGGTGAGAACTTGCTAGATGGGCTAGAGCAGCTACAAGCTGACGTTGAAGCGAGCGCGGATATCCTCAAGATCCGTATGACCAACAATAATGCCTTCCGATTAGGTGTTGATGTTGCGAACACGGAAGGTGATGTCGTTTTTCAAAATGATCTGTTCGAGCTTATTCAATACTACCCAAAAACACCTCAGGTGAACGCCACGCCTTTGTTGATCGTTCCTCCATTCATCAATAAGTACTACATTCTCGACCTTCGTGAAAAGAACTCAATGGTTCGTTGGTTGCTTGAGCAAGGGCACAGCGTCTTCATGATGTCTTGGCGCAACCCAGGTGAAGCGCAAAAAGACTTAGAGTTCGGTGACTATGTCACGGAAGGCGTAGCGAAAGCCGTGACGGCAATTGAAGATATCACGGGTAAAGAGCAAATCAATGCTGCAGGTTACTGCATTGGTGGTACTGTTCTCGCTTCAACGGTCGCTTACTATGCTGCTAAAAGAATGAAGAAACGCATTAAAACTGCGACCTTTTTTACGACTCTATTAGACTTCTCTCAGCCGGGAGAGGTTGGCGCATATATCAATGAAACGATCATTAACGCCATTGAGAAACAGAACGATGCTAAAGGATTCATGGATGGTCGTTCATTAAGCGTGACATTCAGTTTGCTTCGTGAAAACAGCCTGTACTGGAACTACTACATTGATAACTACCTAAAAGGCAGTAGCCCAATGGAGTTTGATCTGTTGTACTGGAACAGTGACAGCACTAACGTTGCAGCTAAATGCCATAATTTCTTGCTGCGTGAGCTTTACCTTGAGAATAAACTTGTTCAAGACAAAGGCGTGAAAGTAGGCGGTGTCTGGATTGATCTCAATAAGATAAAAATACCAAGCTACTTCATTTCAGCGAAAGAAGATCATATCGCGCTTTGGCAGGGGACTTACCGTGGTGCCTTGAATACCGGTGGCAACAAGACGTTCGTGCTTGGTGAATCTGGTCATATCGCGGGTATTGTTAACCATCCAGATAAGAAGAAGTACGGGTTCTGGCTGAATGACAACCTAGACGACTCGGCGGATGAGTGGCTAACTAATGCGACTCATAATGAGGGGTCTTGGTGGACACACTGGAATCAGTGGCTACAAGGTTTTGAAACTGACGAAAAAATCGAACCTTTCAATCAAGGCTCAGAGCTTAATCCTGTGATTGGCAAAGCGCCAGGCAACTATGTAAAACAGGTGCTGCCGATTGTCGATCAAGAGCAGGTTGATAAAGAGACCGCAGAGAAAGAAGCGCCAGAAAACGAAGCTTAGGGCGTTAAGTCACATTCAATTATAAAGATACACAACGTCAGATAATAAAAAAGCCACTGAAATCAGTGGCTTTTTCGTATCAACTCATATCAGAATTATCTGGTAGAAGTTGATGGAATCTCGATTGTTAATCGATTTCTTTGTCTTTACCCATAGATAAAATCCAAAGAGATACGGCTGCAACACCTGCAAAGCCACCAAGAATGATAACTGGCATAGCGCTGTAACCTAGGATGTGCCAAATTACGCTTTCTAAAGTACTCATTCAATCGCTCCTTATTGCCAGCCTTCAACGCCGTGCATGTCTGGTAGTTTGTGTGCAATACCTTTGTGACAGTCTACACACGTTTTTTCACCAGAAGCTAGCGCAGTCGAGTGTTGTTTCGCACTACGGGGGCTCTGCTCTGAGAAGTCCATGTAATCGAACTGGTGACAGTTACGACACTCAAGCGAATCGTTCTTCTTCAATCGAGCCCATTCGCGTTCCGCTAGGTGAGCACGACGTGCTTTGAACTTTTCTTCAGTATTGATGGTTTTCGCAATAAAGTGTGCGTATAGCTCTTTAGATGCTTGAACCTTACGAACAATTTTATCTGTCCATTCATGAGGAACGTGACAGTCTGAACAGATAGCACGAACACCAGAACGGTTAGAGTAGTGAATTGTCTCTTGGATTTCAGCAACGATAGGTGCGTGACAGCCAGAACAGAATTCTTCCGTGTTGGTTGCCTCCATACCCGTGTTGAATGCACCCCAGAACAAAAGACCACCCGAGAAACCCAAGAACAAAACAACGCCTACGGCTGCTTTGCTTGGTGTCGCAAGTCTTTTCCAAAACGCTTTAAGTAATTTTATCATATATAGCCTCTCTTACAGTCCGGCTACGATTAACGCAGTGAATCTACAGGTTTGAACTCGTTGTCAACTAGTGGCTTAGCATTAGCTTGAGGTACGTGACACTGTAGACAGAAGTAACGACGAGGTGATACGTCTGCAAGTACCGCATCTTCACGGTTCATGTAGTGAGTTACACTCACTTTAGTAGCACCCATTTCTTTTGCGTTTTTCCAGCTGTGGCAAGAAAGACACTTGTTAGCGTTAAGAGAAACTTCATAGCTACGAATAGTATGAGGCACTAGAGGTGGTTGGTATACGTAGTCACTCTCAAGTACTTGGTCACGAGGGAACTTTTTGAAGTCATCTGCTGCGCGAGTTGCTTCAAGTTCACTTGCACCACGTAGAGATTCTACGCCACCAATGCCGCCTGGGTTATCCAGTTCAGCTTCAGCTTGAACTGCACCAGCTAGCAAAAGACCAGCTGATAGTAGGGCAGTAATCAGTTTTTTCATGGTTAATTTCTCCGCCTAAAGGCTAATTCTTTGAGTGGACTACTTCTTTCAAAAAGTAACGAAAAAGCAGTCGCAATATTAAAAACGTCAGATCTACGAGCTAAGTGGTAAGAACATATTGTCCTTAAGCGACCTTAGTGATCTTAACTGGACACTTCTTGTAATCCGTCTGTTTAGACAGAGGATCCGTTGCATCCAAGATCAACTTGTTGATCAGAATTCTTGCATCAAAGAATGGTACGAATACCAAGCCTTGTGGTGGACGGTTACGACCACGAGTTTCAACACGAACGCGTACTTCACCACGTTTGTTTTCGATAAGAACTTCATCACCACGGCGAAGACCACGAGCTTTAGCATCAGCAGGGTGGATGTAACAAAGTGCATCCGGTACTGCTTTGTAAAGTTCTGGTACACGACGAGTCATAGTACCTGTGTGCCAGTGCTCAAGAACACGACCTGTACATAGCCACATATCGTATTCATCGTTTGGTACTTCAGGTGGCGCTTCGTATGGTGCATTGATGATCAGTGCTTTACCATCTGGTTTGCCGTAGAAGTCCCAATCAGAACCTTTCTTAGCATATGGATCTGAACCTTCTTTAAAGCGCCATAGTGTCTCTTTACCGTCAACAACAGGCCAACGTAGACCACGAACTTGGTGGTAGCGATCGTATGGTGCTAAATCGTGACCGTGGCCGCGACCAAAGGCTGCGTATTCTTCGAATAGACCTTTTTGAACGTAGAAACCTTGAGCTTGTGCATCGTCGTTAAGCTCTTGAGCTTCAGACAGTGGGAATGCATCAACGTTGCCGTTTTTGTAAAGCACGTCGTACATGGTTTTGCCACGGTACTCAGGCATTTTCGCAACCAGTTCTTCACCCCAAACTTCTTCAATAGTGAAGCGCTTAGAGAATTCCATGATTTGCCATAGGTCAGACTTAGCTTCACCTACAGTTTTCACTTGTTGGTACCATGCTTGTGTACGACGCTCTGCGTTACCGTAAGCGCCTTCTTTCTCAATCCACATTGCTGTTGGAAGGATGAGGTCAGCCGCTTGAGCTGTTGCCGTTGGGTACGGGTCAGAACATACAATGAAGTTATCTGGGTTACGGTAACCTGGCAGACGTTCAGTGTTGATGTTTGGACCCGCTTGCATGTTGTTGTTACACATTACCCAGTAAGCGTTGATTTTACCGTCTTTCAACATACGGTCTTGAAGAACAGCGTGAGCGCCGGGTACCGGTGGAATGGTGCCTTCTGGAAGTTTCCAGATATCTTCTGCAATTTTACGGTGTTTAGGGTTAGCAACCACCATATCGGCAGGTAAACGGTGAGCGAATGTACCAACTTCACGCGCTGTACCACACGCTGACGGTTGGCCAGTTAGTGAGAATGGGCTGTTACCTGGAGTAGAAATCTTACCTGTAAGAAGGTGGATGTTGTATACAAGGCTGTTCATCCATACGCCACGAGTATGTTGGTTCATACCCATAGTCCAAAGTGACATTACTTTGATGTTTGGATCGGCATATTGCTTAGCCAGCTTGATAAGGTCTTCTTGAGATACACCTGACATTTCAGACGCTTTCTCAACTGTGTATTCAGCAACAGACGCTTTGTAGTCTTCGAAAGAGATAGCAGTCATTTCGCCTGAGTTAGGGTTTGCGGCTGCTTTCTGTAGTGGATCATCGTCACGCAGACCGTAACCGATGTCTGTCGTTGCTTGCTTGAAGTTCGTGTGCTTGTTCACGAAGTCCCAGTTAACGGCATCGTTTTGAATGATGTAGTTAGCAATGAAGTTAGCAATTGCTAGATCTGATTGAGGTTCGAAGATGTAACCCGTGTCTGCAAGCTCGAAAGAACGGTGGTAGTAAGTAGACAGTACGTTTACTTTAACGTGTGGGTGGCTTAGACGACGGTCTGTAATACGAGTCCATAGTACTGGGTGCATTTCTGCCATGTTTGAACCCCACAGTACGAATGCGTCTGCGTGTTCAAAGTCATCGTAACAACCCATTGGCTCATCAATACCGAAAGTGCGCATGAAGCCTACTACAGCAGAAGCCATACAGTGACGAGCGTTTGGATCTATGTTGTTTGAACGGAAACCCGCTTTCATCATCTTAACGGCTGCGTAGCCTTCCATTACTGTCCATTGGCCTGAACCGAACATACCAACACCTGTTGGACCGTTCTTCTTCAGTGAAGCTTTCCATTTCTCAGCCATCACGTCGAACGCTTTGTCCCAAGATACGGGTGCGAAATCACCATCTTTATGGAACTCACCGTCTTTCATGCGAAGTAGAGGAGTCTCAAGACGGTCTTTACCGTACATGATTTTTGAAAGGAAGTAGCCTTTAATACAGTTAAGGCCTTTGTTTACAGGAGCTTCTGGATCGCCTTGAGTCGCAACCACTTTACCGTTTTGAGTACCTACTAGTACTGAACAGCCCGTACCACAAAAACGACAAGGCGCTTTATCCCACGTGATTTTTGTTTGATCAGAGCTAGCAATCAGGTTGGTTGCTGTTGCCGGTAGAGTTACACCTGCAACGGCTGCCGCTGATGCAGCTGCGTTTGCTTTCACAAACGCACGTCTTGTCATTTTCATACTTCACCCTCAAGTTGAGAATTGTTGCTTCCAGTTTCTAAATCCGTTTCGTCCAGTCCAGTCTCGATTTGGTGATAAACCAAAGCTGTCCCTAAAACGTTCGTAATATTATTAATTTCTTCGATGGTGTCCGTTACAAAACCTTGGTTCTCGGTTTCTAGGACCACGATGATTTTGCCTTCAGGGCTGCTGCCGTAAATCTCTGCATTATCGAATTGCTCGATTTGTGCTTTGATCTCGTCTAGATGCTCTGGGCTCACATGCACGACTAAACTTGATATATGCACTTCATTTAGTGCCATAAATTGCTCTCGTTATTTTTGTTTTATGCATTACTCACAAGAATAGCCGAAGTAGGGCAAATTGCTACGCAGGCCCCACAACCGCTACACTCATCTAACTCGATTTTTGGTAGAGCAACACTGCCTGCTCTAAGTTCAAATTGAATGGCCATAGGTTCACACATGTCACCACAGCTTCGGCATTCAACATTTTGTTGCGCTAAACACTTATCAGAGATTTGTGCTTTTGCTTGCCAAGGCTCTCCTTGCTTTGGCTTAAAAATGGGTTCGGGACAAACATCTGCACATTGATAGCAGAACGTACACTCATCAATAGAGAAATCTACAGTGGGAAAACCACCATCGCCTACAATGATTATCTTAGTCTCACAACTCTCGATGCATTTACCGCAGCGAGTACAGTCATCTGTAAAGCTTTCTAGGCTGTCAATCCAAGGCAAACGAATCTGGCTTGAGTCAACTTTTCGTCTTGAAAAAAGACGGCGTTTTGATAGATCTACCACTAGATACCTATAGATGTTACTAAGATGTTGTAATTGTAGGTCATTATTCTATTAATATCTTGTAATGAGTCCTCACAAGTAGTGTAGTTTTAGAAACAATTGTATAAATACCCCCTAAGGGCTAATTGGGGGCATATATTGTCTTAGATCAATAAATTACGGAGCGAGTGATCACATATTGAATGGAGCTATGATTTTTGATGTGTGACAATACGATATCGCTGGCAAGTCATTTATCAATAGGAAGGCACTTTTGCTTATAAAACCGGTTTCATCTGTAACAAGTACGATAGCAAAATCTTTGCTCTCTATACTGCTGTTGTCGGTTGCTACGACTGGCTTTGCCATCTTTACTTTGGCTTCAAGTTTGAATGATGCGGAAGCGGTTAACGTGGCCGGTTCAATGCGAATGCAAAGCTACCGTTTAGCCCATGATATTCAAATAGAATCTGTCGATTATGAATCTCATATTCGTGAATTCGAAAGTTCTCTTTACTCGCCATCCATGACCAATTTGGTCAGTTGGAATGTTCCGACAGACATCACAGAAGATTACTATTTAATTATCGGCCGTTGGCATGAGCTAAAACAGGTCTTGAATAGCGAAGAGCGCGATCACTATCTCGTGTTGGTTGAAAACTTCGTGGCTGAAATCGATGGCTTCGTTTATAAGCTGCAAGAGTTCTCTGAAGACAAGTTAATAAAGTTAGCGTGGGCTGGTGGTATCGGCCTTGGTGGGATTCTGGTCATATCTCTTTTTGTTGTTCACTTTGTACGTAAACAGGTTGTTAAACCGCTACATGCTCTTGTCGGTGCGAGCCAAAGAATCAAAAACAGCGACTTCGAGGTAGAACTCAAGGTGACCAGTAACAACGAAATGGGCATTTTGACCAAAACCTTCAACTCGATGGCCAAAGATTTAGGCGTGCTTTATCGAAACCTTGAAGATGTGGTGGATGCAAAGACGATTGAGCTGCAAAATGCGAACCAGTCGCTGCAGGCACTTTATAACTCGTCACAAGAGCTCACGGTGACGCGTATTGCTCCTGAAAACTTCCGAGCTATCTTGCAGCATCTCGTGAGCTTGGAAGGGATTGGATCACTGAGGCTCGAGATTGTCGATAACTCAGGCCGTTCATTGATTATGGATGAAGGTTACGATTCGAATTTAGACTACGAAAAGTTTGAGATGAAACTCGACGATAACGAACTTATTCTCGGCTATTTATACTGTTCATATCACCACGGGCACTCAACTAAAGCTCTGATCGAAAGCTTCATTCAACTGCTATCGAGAGCGATCTACTACAATCGTGCTCAAAAGAAAGCTGAACAGCTTATTATCATGGAAGAGCGTGCCACGATTGCACGTGAACTCCACGATTCATTGGCTCAATCACTGTCGTACTTGAAAATTCAAGTTACACTATTAAAGCGTGTGATTGGCAAACTGCCAGAGCAACAGCACCGAGAGCAATCTGAACAAATCGCGTCTGAGATCGGAAACGGCTTAGCCGACGCTTATACCCAGTTAAGAGAGCTACTCACCACATTTAGGTTGACCATTAAAGAGGGCAACTTTGGAGACGCCTTAAGTACCATGCTTGAGGCGCTCAGCGAGAGAACCGATGCGAAGATTAACCTCACTAATAATCTCTCATCGATCGAGCTTGATGCGCATAGTCAGGTTCACTTGCTTCAATTGATTCGTGAAGCAACAATAAATGCAATAAAACACGCCAATGCCGACTTGATAGATGTATGCTGTATCGATGAGGACGGTGAAGTATTAGTCGTGATAAAAGATAATGGAGATGGCTTTGACTCAAGTAGTTCCAAGGTGAACCACTACGGGATGAGCATTATGCAGGAGCGTGCGGCAAGACTGAATGGCGACTTGACGATTGAAGCGGCGCAAGGTGAAGGCTGTACAGTCATATTGAAATATAAAAGTTTGAAGGAAGTTAAAGTTGACGATTTGTAAAGTAATGCTGGTTGATGATCATCCATTGATGCGCAGAGGTATAAGCCAATTACTGAGCTTTGAAGACGAATTCGAAGTGATTGCAGAAGCAAGTAACGGCACTGAAGCGGTTGCTCTTGCTCATGAAGAAGAACCTGATTTGATCCTTTTGGATCTCAATATGAAGGGCATGTCTGGTTTAGATACCTTGAAAGCACTTCGCACTGACGGTTCTAGCGCAAACATTGTTATTCTAACGGTTTCTGATAGCCCTGCAGACATTGAAGCGATTGTAAAAGCAGGCGCTGATGGCTACTTGTTGAAAGACACTGAACCCGATGAGTTAATTGAACTGCTTAAGCAAGCACACAGCGGTGACAAGGCTTACAGCAGTGTGGTTGCTCGTTACCTAAATGATGCTGGAAGCCGCAATGATATCTTCGAACAACTGACTGAACGTGAAATGCAGATCCTTCAAGAAGTCGCGAAAGGTTACCGTAATAAGCAGATCGCCGATCACCTGTTTATTTCTGAATCGACAGTTAAGGTACATATGAAAAGCTTGTTGAAAAAGCTGCAAGTGCCTTCCCGTACCGCTGCAACGGTTCTGTATCTAGAACGCTATGGTGAAATGAAGTAGGGCTTGTTCCTTTGAGATAACACTATTTCAAGCCTGACTGTTTATACATTTTGTACATGTCTCGATAGTTTTAACGATGTTGAGAAAGTGACATTAAAAAAGGCGCTGAACTTATTAAGTTCAGCGCCTTTTTGTTTACGCATTTTATATTCAGTATTGGTGTTCGTTTGTTCTTCGTTCTTTGAGATTAGAAACTTAAGGCTTACGCCGACATTGGAACCAATACAAGCGTACCGAAGATAACCGTAATAAGACCACAGATTACGGGTACAGACGTACGTTTTACGACTTCAAATGGGCTGATTTTACCCATACCAGAAGTCGCTACGATTACGCCAGATACTGGTGAAATTGTACGACCTAGGTTCGATGCTTGAAGCATTGGGATGATTAGGAACGCTGGGTTCAAGCCCATTTTCGCCGCTAATGATGGAGCCAGTTCTACGAATGCATAGAAAGGTGCATTACCTGAACCTGTCGCAATTGCCGCAGCAACCGTTAGACCTGTGAGGATAAGCATCAATGCGATGCCGCCTGCGCCTGCAGATTCGGCAAGACCGATTAGGTTATCAATTGCACCGATAGACATTAGACCTTGAGCAAATACGCCCGCCGCAACCAACAGCATTACCACGCCTTTGAACGCGTCAGCCATGCCTTGGTAGCAAGAGTCTAGATCTTCTAGTGTTTTCTCGCCGTCAAACTTCTTAACAACGTAATCGATAACTGCGCCTACGAAGATAGAACCTACCACAATAGTGCAGATATCAAGTGAAAGCCCTGGAATCGTACGACCGTTGAATAGGAAAACGCCGATGATAGGTAGGAATGGAAGTGCAGCGTAGAAAGCCGGCGCCGTTGTTTCGATTTCAGAAACGTCTACTTTTTCCATTGGTGTGTTTTCTTTCTTATCTAGGTATTTGTTCCAGAAGAAAGCCGCACCCGCCATCACGATGATCGCACAGATAGAAACAGGCAGTACCGTTTGAACAGCAAACACATCAAGAGACATGCCTGATTTTTCTGCCGCGATAACCACATCACCAGACGTTGGTGAAAGAATGATGGCTGCAGGTGACGCACAAACTGCAACTGCCGCTGGGCGAGAAATACCCATTGCCGTCATCATTGGGAATAGGGTTGCCATCAATAGCACACCAAGACCCGTTGCAGAACTTACTGCTAGAGACATCAGACACGCTACGATGTAAGCCGCAACAAGAAGTACATAGGGAGATTTGATCGCAGCAAGCGGTTTAGAGAACTGTTTCACTACCACGTTGTTAGCACCAATGTGCGTCATGTAAGAAGCAAAACCACAAAGAAGCATGATTTGCATGCCTAGGCCGCCCCCGCGGTACTGAAGCATGTATTTAACAAATTCTAGTGAGTCGGTAACCATGTTACCTGTTGAAGCTACCTTAGCTGGTAAGACTGTGTGACCAATAAGGCCGGTGATAAGAAGTAGGGCAAGGCCAGCAGTTAGTAATACACCCGCCGCTTTATAGCCTTTTACAATAAAGTAACCAACAGCAATAGTAATCACTAATCCGATCAAGAGCTCTAACATAGAAATCTCCACAAAGTTTAAAAAATATAAGAAAGTGTTTCAGAATATGACAATGAATGTACAGAAAACTGCACTGTGGCACGAGGCATAGTTGAGGTTGATATGATCTAAGACAAACATTTTTTTCGATGTTAATTGTGGTTGTAAATCGTGAATAACTACTGTTGTTTAGATGTTAATAAACAAATTTTGTGGCTTGTTAGAATATAACTTGGATCACCTTTGATTGTTCTATTTGCATATGGTGGTGTTATTTTATAAATCGCGAGTATTTTTTGTACTTTGGAAGGAAACGTGTAACGAAGTGGGTATTTATCGGAGTAAAGAGGTGAGAATCTTAGCTTTTAAGCTTACTTACATTTAAAGATTACTTATGTTTAACGCCTACTTACTTCCCATAAGTAAGCGCTAAAACACAAGTTATAATAAGGCGATTCTTCAGCTTCTTCGTTTAACTCAGAACCTTCATTTAATACGACTTCGTCCTCGAGTACCACTTCTTCAACTTCTTCTGCGAATAGGGGCATAGAGAAAGCGATTAGAACTAAAGGTAGCTTTGGTAGGAATCGTGTGTATGAAATTGTATTTGCTAATGGGTGCGATGTTCGTGAGATAGTGTGTTTCGACATAATAGTTTTGTATATAAAGTGATTTAACACGACGAACTAAGTGTTAGTCTGATGAGTAGACAGTGATCGAATCGAACCGTTGGCATTGCTGGCGCAGGTTCCATAGCCATCGACTCCCAATTCATTTTTGGGGTCGGAATGGTATGCACGGATTGGATTAAGTGGAGGTGCTGATTGAATAAGCTCACTTCACTTACAGCGTCCTCAAGTTGTTTGGTATTCATCTACATTCCTGTCGACTGTTGTTCTTGTAATTTGGCGCTTAGTTTATGTTCAAAGCGCCAGAACAGTATTTAAATGAATGTGAATGATCTTTCGTGAGGTTACTTGATATTGGTTTAGGAATATTTGGAGTGGTTGAAAGCAGTGTGATGAGTAGGGAATGCGCACCAATACAGAGAACAGGCGTCCTCTGTGTTGGCTATATGCGGTGCTAGATTCAGCCTGATCTTTGGCGTCTGGCGACCAAAGTAAATCGGTAATCGTTAGACGTGAAGTAGTTACGGCTGTATTCAAACACCGTGTTATTGGCGAGGTAACCGCGAGTACGTTTTTCAATGATAGGCTGAGCTGGGTCAATACCTAACTGTTTAGCAACGTCTTCAGGCGGAAGAATCGGTACCAATTCCTGCTCACTTCGATCAATCACCATGCCTTTGGTGTTCTCAATAAAGTCGTATTTTGATGTCTGCATCACTTGATAGGTGAGATCTGGGAATAGGGCAACAGGTAACCAAGTTTCTTCAACCGTGATTGGATTGTTGTCTATGAAACGAACACGTTTTACGTAGAAAACCAATTCGCCTTCTTTGATATCTAAATGTTCAGACATCGCCAAAGAACACGGCTTCATTTCGAAGGCCAGAACTTCACTGTGTGTAACCACATCCAAATGCGCCCACTTTTCTTGAAAGCTCGACTGTTTGTAGATGTCGTAATTGATCTTGTTCTCTTTGACGTAAGTACCACTACCTTGAACGCTTTCCAGCTCATCGTTTTCGATCAGTAGTTTCAGCGCCTGTCTAACCGTTACACGACTTACCGAGAATACTTCACGCAATTGCGCTTCCGTTGGGAGTGCTTCTCCAACTTTATATTCACCAGAACTGATCTTTTCTCTTATTGCATCGGCGATTTGGCGATACATAGGGAGTCTTGCCATTTTTGCCTCATTTGTGCGCTAGGACAACTAGACTTTGATTAACAACCTGTACCTTAAATACGTAAATTTGCTCTATATAAGCTTTGCTTTAAAGGTTAGTGTGAGCATCGTATCGGCGTTTTGTAGTACATATAATACAAATTAAACGATACATAACAAGCTTTCTTAAAGGATTTACCAATACATTTTAAATACAAATTAAATACAAATATGTATTGATGAGATCGTGATCACGGATTAAATGTCTTGAGGTTGTATTATTCATCTCGTCGACAGGGACGACTGTCGTACTAATCCGTGACTATGGGACAAAGGTTATGAAACTTACTACTCTAACGAATAAGTCGCTCGTAAATCTGCAAACTACGTTTAGCAGTCGAGAAGAAGCGATTTACGCACTTGCTGACCAACTGAATCAGCAAGGTAAACTGCACAACAAACAAGAGTATCTTGATGCAGTATTTGCTCGTGAAGAGCAAGGCCCGACAGCGCTTGGCGAAGGCCTAGCAGTACCGCACGGCAAGACTGACGCGGTTAAAGAAGCTGGTTTCGCTGTTGCAACATTGAAAGAAGACATGAAATGGAAAGGCCTAGATGAAGACGAAGATGTGAATCTTATCTTCCTAATTGCCATTCCAAATGCAGAAGCGGGTTCTACCCACATGCACCTGCTGACCGAACTGACAACCACATTGGTTGATGACGATGTTCGTGAAGCAGTATTAAAAGCAACAACCGCTGATGAAATCTTCGCGCTTCTTGATGGCGATAATCAGCAAGAAGAAAAACAAGACAACTTAGATACAAATGCGCCGACAATTGTATGTGTTACTGCTTGCCCTGCAGGCATTGCTCACACCTATATGGCGGCAGAATACCTAGAAAAAGCCGGCAAAAAGCTTGGCTACAAGGTTCATGTTGAAAAGCAGGGCGCAAACGGTATTGAAGATCGCTTAACTGCGGAACAACTTAATAATGCTGTAGCGTGTGTGTTTGCTGCTGAAGTGGCGATTAAAGAATCTGAG
Source organism: Vibrio sp. 10N.261.51.A3 (assembly GCF_041471965.1). Lineage (NCBI taxonomy): Bacteria > Pseudomonadati > Pseudomonadota > Gammaproteobacteria > Vibrionales > Vibrionaceae > Vibrio > Vibrio sp. 10N.261.51.A3. The sequence goes on along the minus strand of NZ_JBFRPK010000067.1, from coordinate 17,391 downwards.
CGCTTTAACGGCATTCCTCGTATTGAAACGCCAGTCGCAGAACCGATTAAACACGGTGAGCGCATTTTAAACGAAGCGATCGAAGAGTCGAAAAAAGGCAACGGTGCAGAGCGTAAAGTAGCTACTGATGATAAACCGAAGAAACTGCCACTGAAAACTGAGCTCAAACAAGCACTGCTTTCTGGTATTTCTTACGCAGTTCCTCTTATCGTTGCTGGTGGTACTGTTCTTGCGGTTGCTGTTCTTATCGCGCAAATTTTTGACCTGCAAGAGCTCTATGCAACAAAAGATTCTTGGCTATGGATGTATCGCAAACTAGGTGGCGGCCTACTGGGTACATTGATGGTGCCAGTACTGGCAGCTTACACAGCTTACTCATTAGCAGATAAACCGGCACTTGGTCCTGGTTTTGCCGCAGGTATTGCAGCAAACATCATTGGCTCTGGTTTCCTAGGCGGTGTTGTTGGTGGTTTGATTGCGGGTTACGTGATGCGTTGGGTAAAAGAGCATGTTCGCTTAGGCCCTGCATTTAACGGCTTCCTTACTTTCTACCTTTATCCGGTGATCGGTACTTTGGTGGCAGGTAGCTTGATGCTGTTTGTTATCGGTAAACCTGTAGCGTTCCTAAACCAAGGTCTAACGGACTGGTTGAACGGTATGTCAGGCACCAATGCGCTGTTATTGGGTGCGATTCTTGGTCTGTTTGTATCATTCGACTTAGGTGGTCCGGTAAACAAAGCCGCTTACGCATTCTGTTTAGGTGCAATGGCGAACGGTGTTTATGGCCCATACGCAATCTTTGGTTCAGTAAAAATGGTATCGGCGTTCACCGTAACGGCTTCAACCATGATTGCTCCACGCCTATTCAAAGACTTTGAGATTGAAACCGGTAAATCAACTTGGCTACTTGGCTTAGCGGGTATTACTGAAGGTGCAATCCCAATGGCGATTGAAGATCCAATCCGTGTAATCGGTTCATTCCTACTAGGCTCTGTGGTTACAGGCGCGATGGTTGGTGCGGCAGGTATTGGTCTATCGACTCCGGGCGCAGGTATCTTCTCTATCTTCTTGTTACACGATTCTGGTTTGGGCGCATTCTCTGCTGCGGCAATCTGGTTCGGTGCTGCGATTGTCGGCACAGTAATTTCAACCATTACTCTTCTGATGTGGCGTGGTCACGCTGTAAAAAAGGGTAAGTTTGAAGCAAGCACTGCAACACAGAACTAACTGAATTTTGAGTTAGCTCCTAACTCACTGTGAAATCAATATATAAAAAATAATAAACAACTTGGCTGTCCTAAATACCTGTGCTCCTAACGGTTTTATTCACACAGATTCTGGGCGTGGTTTTCTGCACCCTAAATTTAGTGGCAGCCAATTTTAACCCCTTGAAAAACTTTAATTTAGTCGTATTCGAGTTCGAATTTTAGATTTACTCGAAGCGACACATTTAGGTAAATGATTATGACTACATCACGCGTACATATTACTCCACACATGCACTGGGATCGTGAATGGTATTTCACAACAGAAGAGTCTCGTATTCTTCTAGTGAACAACATGGAAGAAATCATGAACCGTCTGGAGAGTGATCCAGAATACAAATACTACGTTCTAGATGGTCAAACCGCCGTTCTAGAAGACTACTTTGCGATCAAACCAGAGAACACAGAACGCGTAAAAGCATTGGTTGAAGCGGGCAAGCTTATTATTGGCCCTTGGTATTCTCAAACCGACACAATGCAAGTTTCTGGTGAGTCAATTGTACGTAACATGATGTATGGCATTCGTGACTGTATGAAATTTGGCGATGCAATGAAGATTGGTTACCTACCAGATTCATTCAGCATGAGTTCTCAACTGCCGATGATCTACAACGGCTTTGACATTACACGTGCAATGTTCTGGCGTGGTTGTTCAGAGCGTCATGGCACGAATAAAACAGAATTCTTATGGCAATCAAACGATGGCAGTGAAGTTACGGCACAAGTGCTTCCGCTAGGTTACGCAATTGGCAAATACCTTCCACAAGACGAAGAAGGCTTGCGTGCTCGTTTAGATAAGTACTTCCCCGTGCTAGAAAAGCCATCGGTAACGAAAGACATTTTGCTGCCGAATGGCCATGACCAAATGCCGATTCAAAAAGACATCTTTGAAGTAATGGACAAACTTCGCGAAATCTACCCAGATCGCGAATTCTCAATGAGTCGCTTTGAAGAGGTGTTCGAAAAAGTAGAAGCGGCACGCGACCAACTCGACACAATCAAAGGCGAATTCAACGACGGTAAATACATGCGTGTTCACCGTACGATCTCTTCTACGCGTATGGACATCAAACTGATCCACGCAGAAATCGAAAACAAGATTGTAAACATCTTGGAGCCTCTAGCGTCTATCGCTTGGACATTAGGCTTCGAATACCACCATGGTTTGATTGAGAAAATGTGGAAAGAGAGCATGAAGAACCACGCTCATGACTCGATTGGCTGCTGCTGTTCTGACAAGGTTCACGCTGAAATCCTAAACCGTTACATCCTTGCGGACGACATGGCGACCAACCTGATTCATTTCTACAAGCGTAAGATTGTTGACCACATGCCAGATCGCGAAGGTTGCGACAAACTGGCGATGTTCAACCTTTCTCCATACGAGCGTGAAGAAGTGGTTAACACCACTATTACTATCCGTGCTCAAGAGTTCTCTATCTTTGATGAAAACGAAAACCTAGTTGAGTACTTCATCCAAGACAAGCGCCAAATTGACCCGGGTAAAGTAGACCGTCAAATCGTTCACTACGGTAACTACGACCCGTTCATGGAGTTTGATATTCAAATCAAACGCATTGTGCCAGCGATGGGCTTCACCACGTTACACATCCAAGGTAACGAGAAGGGTGCAGTAAAAGTTGCAGAACAAAAAGACTACTTACTAGAGAACGAGTACTACCGAATCAATGTAAACGACAATGGTACTCTGACTATTTTCGATAAAGAGACAGAGCAAGTGTTCGACCAAGTACTTCGTTTGGAAGATGGTTCTGATGACGGCGATGAGTACGATTACTCTCCATCTCGTCAAGAATGGTTACTGTACTCAGACGAGTTCCCGGTCGAAACATCGATTGACCACCAAGGCTTCCAATCGGTAGCGAACATCGCTTTCCTAATGAACGTACCTGCAAACCTTGCAGAGCGTGAAGAACGCACGGGTCAAAATGGATTCGTTGAAGCGCAATGCCAAGTGGTATTGAAGCAAGGTTCTCGCCGCATTGAAGTACGTATGGAGCTAGACAACCAAGCCGACGACCACCGTGTACGTGTGCTAGTACCAACGCCATTCGTTTCTGAAACTGTGGTTGCGGATAACCAGTTCGGTTGTATTACTCGACCAACCAATGACCCAGCAATGGCGGTTTGGGAAGAAGAGAAGTGGAAAGAAGCACCGGTTCCGGTTTACCAACTGATGAACTTCGCTGCATTAGAAAACGGCAAAGCGGGTATGGCTATTATGTCGAATGGTCTGCGTGAATTTGAAGTGATTGCATCTAAAGGTGACGAAAATAGAGATACCTTCGCACTGACACTATTCCGTGGTATTGGCGTGTTGGGTAAAGAAGAGCTATTGCTTCGTCCGGGGCGTCCTTCTGGTATCAAGATCCCGACCCCAGATTCACAAGTGCGCGGCAAATTAGTGTGTGAATTCACACTGTGTGGCTTCTCTGGTAACCATATTGACGCGAACATCATGGCGCAAGCACGTGACAATGTCACTCTAATCGAATGCTACAACAAGATCCCTTACAACGCGATGAAGCTCAACGTGGGTGAGCAGAACCTACCGATGAGTTTTAGCCTTCTGTCTAAGCAACAATCAGGCGCGGTGTTGAGTGTGCTGAAGAAAGCGGAAGACGAAGATGCACTGATCATGCGTGTCTACAACCCGGCAGAATCGGGTTCAGTATCGGATTCAATCTCTTTTACTCAAGCGGTTTCAAGCTGGAAAGAGACAAGCATGGACGAGCGCGTACGCGAAGGTGATGTAGCATCTGAAGAGTTCGGCCAGATAGCACCTTGCCAAGCAAAAACATTCCAAATCAAATTCTAATTTCGATAACCCGCTCACCTTGGTGGGCGGGAATGGTGAACGACAATGAAAATTGTAATTGCCCCTGATTCATTTAAAGAATCACTCGACGCTCATCAAGTTGCGTCTTGCATTGAGCGTGGATTTGCCGATGTTTTCCCTTACGCAGAGTTTGTGAAAATGCCACTCGCCGATGGCGGAGAAGGCACGGTAGACGTGTTGCTAGAGGCGCTCAATGGTAAGAAGCGACGGCTGCACACGACGGATCCAATCGGGCGTGAATGTACGGCTTATTGGGCTTCGCTGGAACAGACTGTTGATGGCGCCAACGTAAAAACTGCCTTGGTGGAATTTGCTCAAGCATCGGGTTTAGACCTATTAACCGTAGAAGAAAGAGCACCGTTAACCGCATCTTCGTTTGGTACTGGGCTATTGATCAAAGATGCACTAGATCAAGGTGTTGAACAAATCATTATTGGTTTGGGCGGCAGCGCAACCAATGATGCAGGTGCTGGCATCTTACAAGCGTTGGGAGGCAAGTTATTAGACAAGCAAGGCAACGAGCTATCTGGTGGCGGCGCCGAATTAAGCCGGTTAGCAAGCATCGATCTTGAAGGACTGCACACTAGATGCAAAGAAGTGACGTTCGTGGTCGCGTGTGATGTGAATAATCCATTATGTGGCGAAAGCGGAGCCAGTACTGTGTTTGGTCCGCAAAAAGGCGCATCAAAAGCTCAAGTTGAACAACTTGATACTGCGATCGGGCACTTTGCCGATATCGCTCAAGCACATACGGGTACTAATCATCGCGACACAGCTGGATTTGGTGCTGCTGGTGGTACACCTCTGGGGTTAAGTCTTGCATTCAATATCCAAATTAAAGCGGGTATTGAGATGGTATTAGATGCCTTGGATGCAGATAAGGTTCTTGAAGGTGCTTCACTGGTCGTGACCGGAGAGGGGCAGATGGACAACCAAACCCTGCAAGGTAAAACACCTTTCGGCATCGCTCAGCGAGCTCAAAAGTTGAGTATTCCAACCATTGGAATTGCGGGCTCTTTGGGGCAAGACGTTGAAAAACTTTACGGCTCAATGTCTAGCTTATTTGGAACCGTACGTTCACCTCAGTCTTTAGACCAAGTTTTATCAGAAGCGAATCAAAACCTGACTCGCACTGCCCGTAATATCGCCGCCACGCTCAAGCTTGGTAGCCAGATTTTTAATGAGAAGTAATTATGTCTCTATTTAAACTCGACAACGTTATTCAAAACTACGCATGGGGAAGCAAAGACTCCATTAACCAATTGTTTGGTATTGTGAACCCAAACCAGGAACCTCAAGCAGAAATTTGGATGGGTGCTCATCCAAATGGTTGTTCAAAGGTAGGCGATACCGGTGAATCGCTTTCTCACATGATTGATGAAAACAAAATCGATGTCTTAGGCGGATACACGGCGGCTCGTTTCGGTGAATTGCCTTTCTTGTTTAAGGTGTTGGCCGCTGAAACACCGTTATCGATTCAGGTTCACCCGAACAAGCGAAAATCAGAATTAGGTTTTGAGCGTGAGAATGCACTTGGTATCCCTTTGAATGCGTCTAATCGCAACTACAAAGATCCAAACCATAAACCTGAGTTGGTTTATGCGTTGACCTTCTACAAAGCGATGAATGGCTTTCGTCCAATCGACGACATTATTGCCTTGTTCGAAGAAGCGGATATTCCTTCGTTAGCGATTGAGCTTAATGTACTAAAAGCCAATGCCGACAGTGATTCTTTGAAGTCGTTCTTTAGCGCCATTATGTCTCTTGAAGGTGACCGCAAAGCGTCTGCGCTTAATGAGCTTTATGCTGCACATGCGCGACCAGCCAAAACGGTCATGGGGCGTGAAGCTCTTCAATACAGCATCGAATTCAAACAGCATTATCCAGGTGATATTGGCTTATTTGCGCCATTAATGCTTAACACGGTTGAGCTGGCGCCCGGTGAAGCGATGTTCCTGTTCGCAGAAACCCCACATGCTTATGTTCAAGGTACGGGTTTAGAGATTATGGCAAACTCAGACAATGTGCTGCGTGCCGGTCTCACTCCCAAATATATCGATGTCCCTGAGCTTATCGACAACACAATCTTTGAGCCGATTAAGCCAGAAGATATCCGCCTTAAGCCTGTATTGAAAGAGGGCAAGATGAGTTATCCGATTCCAGTGGATGACTTTGGCTTTGATATCTTGTCTGCGACTGATGAGAGCAAGTCACAGTATCTACGTAGCGCGGAGATCTTGTTCTGTGTGGAAGGAGAGGCGACCGTCACTTCAGAAGGGCGGTCAGTTTCTCTTAAGCCCGGAGAATCGGTCTTTGTAAGTAGTAATTCAAGTGTTTACCAATATCAAGGGAATGGCATTTTGGCTCGTGCTTTTAACTAGTGCCCCGTGCTAGCGATCAGCAAAAGAAATGTTAGAGTGCCACTGTAAAGTGGTACTCAATATTGGATTGATGGTTGTTACCTATCTGTCTTTGACAGTCATGATTATTGACCATACCCGCTACTCTGGCGGGTTTTTTCATTATTAGAATGAGCAGATATAAGCTTGTAGAAAAGACAAACCCTGCGATCAGAGCAGGGCTTTTTATTGAATTAGTACTGAGTGACTGGTTAGGCAATGTGCGTCATTTTATTAAGCACAAAGGTTTCAATACAACCTTCAGTCGCAGCCATGTAGTCAGCGATGTGTTGGCTCGCTAAGTGTTTCTCTAGATGAACTTCAGACTCCCAGTTCTCATGAAAAACGAAGTGAGCAGGGTTACTGTTATCTTGGTGCAGATCGTAGTTAATACAGCCGTCTTCAACACGGGTTTTATCGATCAATTTAATCATCTCAGCTTTTACAAGCTCAGTTTTGTCTTCTTTAGAGACGATCGTTGCAATAATAGTCAGTTTGCTCATTTTCAATTCCTTCGCTTTAAACTCGGTAAGTTTAAGTAATATAAGTATAAATTCAGAATGAAGAAAGAGTTCTGAAATCCAATAACTATGGTTCTTACCATCCACAATTCAAACTCGAGAGCATAGGGCCAGAGCCGAGTAGGTTATGCTTATTAAAAAAAGCCCTCATAGCAATATGAGGGCTTTTGAATAAGAATCAAACTGTGTTGTTACTGGGGTGTTAAGCGTACTGTTTTAGCTTAAGCATATTGCTCCACTGTCATTGCCCAATTTCTCTTTTGTTGTTCAAAATTCATTTTGATCTGCTGGTATCGAACTTTAAGTACTGAATGCTCGTACTTTTTCACGACGTCTTCACGTTTGCTTTCAAGTAGCTGCTTTTTAACTTCATAGTACTCATTCATATTTGATACAAGTGCATCGAACTCTTCCTGAAGCTTGTCTGCTATTTGTTGCTTGTCGGCACGGTGCATGATCTTTTGCTGCGTGCGTTTCAATAGCATTGATGCTTCCGCTTTTTCAATACGAGCTTGAGGCGTTTTCTTAAGTTTACTTGCTAGACCCATCAATGAAGCGCTTTTAATCAACCATTTAGTGGGATCGTATTGCCACCAGTAAATGCCGTTACGGTAGTCGTTCTCAAAGATGTGGTGGAAGTTATGGTAGCCTTCGCCAAAAGTGAGTACTGCTAACACACCGTTATCACGGGCCGTGTTTTTATCGGTAAAAGGTTGGCTACCCCAGATGTGAGCAAGGGAGTTAATGAAGAATGTTGTGTGGTGATTAAGTACCAAACGAACTGCACCTACGATTAACAACATGCCAATTACGTCACCGTAAATAACACCTAAAGCGATAGGAACACCGAAATTCATTAGTAATGCCAACAGAACATAGTGCTTGTGCTGCCACATAACAATCTTGTCTTTTTTAAGGTCACGGCAGTTTTCGTAGTTTTCGTACATTGAAGTGCTGTAATTACGAATCATCCAGCCAATGTGTGAGTACCAAAATCCACGTTTTGCAGAGTATGGGTCTTTGTCGTTGTTATCGACATGCTTGTGGTGAACGCGGTGATCAGAAGACCAGTGTAGCGCGCTGTTCTGCAAGGCAAATGCACCACCTAGTGCAAACAGGAATCTTAGGCTTGAATGCGCTTCAAACGCTTTGTGTGACCATAAGCGGTGATAACCCGTCGTGATTGAAAGGTTACAGAACGTAAAGCAGATTGCTAGCCATATCCAGTGCTCCATACCATAGCCAAAAAAGTAGCCATAAACGGGAGCCGCTACAACAGCAAGCAGCATACTAAAAGAGAACACAAAAATATTGAGCCAGATTAATGGCGGCTTTTTTGTAGATTGTTTGTCGGCACTATTCATTAGCAAATTTCCAATTGGGCTTACATCTGTGCGCTAGAATATCAGCGTACACGTGTAAGTCAATATTGAAAGTGTAAACGTGTATTAGTATGTTTTGCTTAAATATTGTATAAAGGTAGTGTGAAATGTAGTAGCAAGTCATAAATGGAAGTACTAAGGGCTAATAAATGGAAATTAAGGTAGCTGAATATAAAGATTATGAGCGGATTGCCCAATTACACGCGGATAGCTGGAAGCTATATTACCGTGGCATTCTTGCTGATGATTACTTAGAAAATGATGTTTTGGAGGACAGATCTGTTATTTGGCAGACTCGTTTGATTAACCCTCCTTTCAACCAACATGTTTTATTGCTTGAAGAAGGTGGTTTACTGGTTGGTTTCGTCTGTGCGTTTGGTAATCACAACTTTGAGCGTGGCACGTTCATTGATGCGTTACACGTAGACAATAATTATCGCGGTCGAGGTGTAGGTAAGCGCTTATTGTCTGAATTATCGAAGTGGTTGCAGCAATACTATTCGGACTCAGGGCTTTACTTAGAGGTGATGTCTGAGAACCATCAAGCGATAGCTTTTTATGAAGCGATTGGTGGTAAAGAAGAACTAGAGCAAGTTTGGAACGCACCATGCGGCAGCCAAGTGAATGAGAAAGTGATTTCTTGGAACTCTCCCGTTGAACTTGAACAGAAAACAGCGAGCGTTGTGTATTCTTAGTCGATTCTTGTTGAGTACTGTTTTTTTGCTGAGTAGCAGATTCTTATCGAAGCTAATTTAAAGCAGAAGAACAAAGACAAAAGCCCCGAGCATTAAATTGTTCGGGGCTTTTTTGTGTGAATTGGTGGTCATTAAATGAATCGCTAAGGCGCGTGAAATACTGGGTAATTAGTCACACCATGTGATCTTATTTCTTCCGCCTTTCTTCGAAATGTAGAGTGCTTGGTCGGCGTCGTCGATAAGCTGCTCGACAGAACCAAGGGCTTGAGGGGCATGTTTCACACCGATTGAAATTGTTACTTCTAATCTAAGGCGAGTAGGGGATTCTAAAAGGGAATTAACGAGCGATTCAATTGAAGCCTCGTTTTCTCCTTGGACCATCACCAAAAACTCTTCACCGCCGTATCGAAAGCAGTTACTGCTGGTCGGTAGTCGTTTTTGAATCTCATCGGCCAGTTCTTTAATCACCATGTCGCCCATTTGATGACCGTAGGTGTCGTTAATCGATTTGAAATGATCAATATCTATCATGATCGATGTAATGGATCGCTGACGGTTTATGCTCGGTTCTATCACCTGATGAAGGTAAAGGCGGTTGTAGCAGCCCGTTAGTGCGTCTTGATAGGAAAGGGCCTCAAACATATTGGATTGTTTGCGAAGCTGAATCGCTTGTTTGCGCAGTTGCTCGGATTGAGCGAAACGTTTGTGTACTTCCAGGTCACGTCTAATACAGGCCGCTGAGATTAGGATGTAAGCCGAGATATAAACGGAAATTGTTTCTATTTCATGTTTTGGCTCTGCTTCATAAAGCAGTGGTGCAAGGCCGATGAGATAAGCCAAAAAGATAAACGACAGCGTAGAGATACTGTATTTGGCTGACAGTCGTGAAAACGTACCAATGTAGATCATGACTAAAATGATACCGCCTTGGTAGTCGAAGTTGTTCAACTCAATGGCGAGCCGACCGACATAAACTAGGAAAAGCGAGCTAATTACAAGGAAGGCACTTTCTACGAGTTCCAAAACGTTGGGTTTGTTTGTAATACAGTATCTGGCGGCGGCCATCATCAATAAAAAAAGTATGACTCGGAAAATGATAGGCGTAATGCACTCGCTACCAAAGTGGATGTAGTCGGTGACGATAAAAGCACAGAATATTGAGATAGGGATGTAGATGAAATTTATGTACGGCAAATAAATTTCATTATCGAAATAGGTTTTAAATCTTTGATTCTTGAACCCAGAATAAGAGCGCATTGAGAAATTAGCCGAGATTGATACACAATAATTTGCTTAGTATGTCACAGTCTTTGGGATTGTAAACGACCATTTCTATAGATTTGTCAGTATGTTAGCTAGATCAACAAACGGTAGCGGGCAATATTCACGCTCTATTATCGATAGAGCGTGAATATCTAGAGGCTGGTGTAACAGTGGTAAACAGAAATTAAAGCAGATTATAAAAACTAATCGCGATTAACGCTTGTTCTTCAGGTAACGCTTACGACGCTCTTCTTTTTTCTTAATCTGTTGTTCCGCTTTCAGCGCAGCCGCTTCTTCAACTTCGATCAGCTCTTGTGTGATCATTTCTGGCAACTCAAGCGTTACCTTACCTAAAGTGCCATTACGCAATTCGTGAAGCAGGATTTCTGAACATTTGTGAATGTCGATATGACCACCGGCACGAAGTGCACCACGCTTACGGCCAATCGCTTCTATCAGTTCGATGTCAGACTCAGGCAGCTCTTCAATTTGGTAGCGCTCTTGCAAAAGGTTAGGGTACTGTTTTGCTAGGTACTCTACTGTGTAAAATGCCACTTCATCGTATTCCATTGCTGTATCTTTTACAGCACCTGTTGCAGCCAAGCGGAAGCCACTGTGTGGGTTTTCTACTTTAGGCCAAAGGATTCCTGGAGTATCTGAAAGGATCACGCCATTTTGCAGATTGATACGTTGTTGGCGACGAGTTACCGCAGGTTGGTTACCAGTAACCGCAATCGTACGTCCAGCCAAGCAGTTGATGATGGTCGATTTACCCACGTTCGGGATGCCCATGATCATTGTACGAATGTTTTTGCCCATCTGTTCACGGTGCGGTGCCAGTTTACGTACCAGCTCCATAACGTGGTTAACTTCTTCTTTTACGCTAGTCGTAATCGCAATCGCTTTAACGCCTTGCTCCTTCTCGAAGTGCTCAATCCAACGTTGAGTCAGTTCAGGATCTGCAAGGTCACGCTTGTTCAGCACTTTTACACAAGGCTTATCGCCGCGCAGTGAAGAGATCATTGGGTTTTCACTACTGAACGGGATACGAGCGTCCAGTACTTCGATGATCACATCAACTTGTGGGATAACTTCTTCGATTTCTTTGCGGGCTTTATGCATGTGACCCGGAAACCATTGAATAGACATAGAGATAAACCTTGATAAATATATTTGCTGCACATTGTAAGGGTTGGATGATACGTGTAAAGGTATATCTATCCCGACCTTCAATGAGCTCAGTGAGTTTGCTTGAAGTATAGGCGACTTGGTGATGTTTATTTAGCTGATGATTGACCTATTGAAGGTGGGAGCCGCTAATCTTGTAAAGCGTAAAAAGCCGCTATGTCTTTCAAATCTTGATCGTTAAGCTTACTTAGTTGCGCTCGCATCATATCCGCGTAATCGCCCTGCCTATCTCCGGTTTGATACGCTTTCATTGTATTAAAGAGATAGGTTGGATCTTGGCCAGAAAGCTTAGGATAGGAGTTATTAGTCGATTGACTGGTAGGGTTATGACAAAAAACGCAGCTTGGTGATTTAACTTTACCTAGTTCAGCGTCGCCAAAATCAGAGGCATGAAGGTTAGAGGAAAGAGCTAGTAATATTAGAGCGAAGGTTGGGTAATGCACGTTTTTACTCCGATAAAAACATGATTATAAAGCTTCCCCTAAGAGGAAGCTCAAGTCTTATTTGTTCTGGGTGAACATTTAGTATGGCTTAAAGCGCATTTTCCAACTTAGTTAGGAAAGTAGCGATGTCTTCTGAACTGATATCTCTATGAGTAACAAATCGAACAGGGTTCCCTGGTGACATCGTAATGCCTTGTTCGCCCAGTTCGCGTGCGATTTGGTTGATATCCACAGACTCATCTAACTTAGCAAATACAATGTTAGTTTGAATGAAATCAGGGTTAACAGAAAAACCTTCTAGTTTGCTTAAACCAATCGCTAGATTTTTTGCGTTCTCGTGGTCAGCTTTAAGTTGAGTAACGTTCTCTGTTAAAGCCATTTTTCCCGCTGCGGCAAGAATACCTGCTTGGCGCATACCGCCACCGACCATTTTACGTAGTCGACGTGCTTTTGCGATGTATTCTTTGTTGCCAAGAAGTAATGAACCGATAGGAGCGCCTAAACCTTTCGATAAGCAAATCGTCATAGAATCGAAATGTTGTGCGATCTCTTTGATGTGTACATCTAATGCGACTGCTGCGTTATAGACGCGCGCGCCATCTAGGTGCATTTGAAGTCTGTGTTGGTTTACGAACTCACGTGCTTCCGCTAGATAAGACATTGGCAGGACTTTACCATTGATCGTGTTTTCTAAACTAAGAAGCTTGGTACGAGCAAAGTGGCTGTCGTCGGGCTTAATCGCAGCGGCAAGCTTTTTAAAGTCTAAAGTACCGTCTGGGTTATTCTCGATTGGTTGAGGTTGGATAGAACCAAGGACCGCAGCGCCGCCAGCTTCGTATTTGTAGTTGTGCGCCTGCTGGCCACACAGATATTCATCACCACGCTCACAATGCGCCATTAAGCCAAGAAGGTTGGCTTGTGTACCTGAAGAGGTAAACATTGCCGCTTCAAAGCCTGTCTCATTTGCTGCCCACTGTTCTAGTTCGTTGACGGTTGGGTCATCGCCATAAACATCATCGCCCACTTCTGCGTTTGCCATTGCGTCACGCATGGCTTGTGAGGGTTTAGTTACGGTATCAGAACGAAAGTCCATGTTTCTCTCCTAGAGTACTTTAGGTAGTCATATAATTGGCTATAGATGGCCGCATAGTTGGGCTTTACTTAAACAAGCGATAGTTTTGGTATCGGTAATTTGATCGTGTCGTATTTTGTCGTGCAGTTCTTCTAGACTCAGTTCGATCACCTCTATGACTTCATCTTCGTCGCATTTAAAGCGGGTAGTGAGGCTTAAGTCTTTGGCGACGAACAAATGCTGAATCTCATCACAGAATCCAGCTAAAGGGGTAACTTGTCCTAAGCTTTGAAAAGAAGTTGCACTGTAACCTGTTTCTTCTTCCAACTCTCGCTGGGCACATTCAAGAGGTGTCTCACCAATTTCCATGGTGCCAGCCGGTAATTCTAAAAGCCATTTTTTAAGAGAAGGGCGAAACTGGTTAATGAGGATGATTTTTCCAGACGAAGTGATAGGAAGAATAACTGCCGCGCCGGGGTGGTTTATTGTTGTATGTTTTACCACGACGTTCGTAGGGAGCGTCACGTTCTCTTCTATGAGAGAAATACTTTTCCATTGATGGATAACTTTACTCATGCAGTCTGGCCACATTCCTTGCCAATTTTTCGGATAACTGAAGACGTGCACCACCATAACGTCTATGGTGTCGAAAATAAAAGAAAAATTAGGCTTAGCAATAGATTTAATTTCACGCCGTTCGTGATGTTACTCTCATAATTGGAATCTATGATTGCGCCAAAATTACCGACGTAACCATCTGATATAAATGCAACTCAATAATAAAATGCACTTGTAACAAGGTGCTAACAAATGTATAAAAACAATTCTACACTCTCAACTATTCAAAGATTTTCGGAGTAACGCATGAACCCTTCTATTTCTTCACATGCTGACAAGGCGCTACTCTCTGAAAGAATCAATAAATTAGCGCATGCTCTGTCTGATGGTGTCTACGAAAGAGAAGACACCATTAAGCTTTGTTTACTGGCTGCTTTGGCTGGTGAAAGCGTGTTTCTATTAGGCCCTCCGGGCATCGCAAAAAGCCTTATCGCGAAACGTCTCATTCAGGCTTTTGATAACAGCAGCTATTTCGAATATTTGATGACTCGTTTCTCTACTCCCGAGGAAGTGTTCGGCCCACTAAGTATCCAAGAATTAAAAGACAACGGTCGTTACGTAAGACTAACCGAAGGCTACCTACCAACTGCACAAGTCGTCTTCCTCGATGAGATCTGGAAAGCCGGCCCTGCAATCCTAAACACGCTACTTACTGTCGTTAACGAAAAGACTTTCAAAAACGGCAGTGATATTGAACGTGTACCGATGCGTCTACTAGTATCGGCATCCAACGAACTTCCAGATGAAGACAGCGGCTTGGAAGCACTTTATGACCGTATGTTGGTACGCGTGTTCGTGAACCGTATTCAAAACAAACAAAACTTCAAATCGATGCTGACGACGGGTACTTCTCAAGAAGCGGTAATTCCAAAAGGTTTGGCGATTACGGACATTGAATACCATCAATGGCAGAAAGAGCTCGATAAGCTGGAACTGACAGACAATTCGTTTGATAAGTTGTTTGAACTAAAAACCATGCTTGAAGAGACGGTTAAGAAGCAAGGCTCTGCTTCAGAGTCAGAATTGTATGTATCAGACAGACGCTGGAAGAAGGCCGTTAAACTATTGAAAGCGAGTGCGTTCTTCAGTGGTCGCGATAGCGTGAACCCGCTGGATATTATGCTTCTGCAAGATTGTTTGTGGCATAGCCCAGAATCACGTGATGTGGTTCGTAGCGTGGTGAAAGACTTTGCATTGAACCGAGCGTTTGATCAACAAGAGTCGAAAGCTCAAATTGAAATGTCTCGTGAAGAGTTAGAAGAGATTCAAGACGATGTTGAATCAACGTTGTCGGTGTCACTTTCTATGGAGTCAACTAGTGGCTTGTTGCGTAAAGATGTTTACCAGAATGACATCAAGAACGCGAAAATGTACAGCGTGGGCAGTGCTTACAATCTAGTGAAACTGGTTATGCTGCAAAGCAACATGTCGGTTTCTGAATCTGAGAAAGGCGATAGCCGTTGGGTATACGTAGCCAAAGACGATTTTGATCGTGTTCTTAAAGAAGGTCACGGTGATATTTACGGTTACGTAAACGAAAATAAAAACCTATGCCGTTTAAAACTCGACTTGGATGCATCAAACCAATTAGTGATTAAAGACATCGCCAATCGCTCTGTATTGGTGAGTGTGGTTACTACTGACGGTTTAGACCAAGAACTGTACAACAAGTGGTTGAGTGGCGCTGAGAAAGCCTTAGAACAGTTAACTGAAGCTGAATTCAAGTTAAAACGCGTTCGTACTGAATTCCATGATGCATTACCTCATAACTATATTGACCCTGATTTACCAAAAGCGATGGAAGCAAGTTTGCAAGCGGTAACGCAAGATCTTGAAACAACCAAAGTGAAGAGCAGTAAGATTGCTCAGCGTATTAAGTTTATGAGCCAGTACTTCGAGTAAGGGGAGAGCATATGTTAGGAGCAGACGGCTTAAACCTCGCTTTGATGGTGGCTGATTCAGGAATCATTGATACCGCGATGAATGATCTCATCGCTCGTTCTCAAGTCATGATGGCTGCAGAGAACAAAGGTGTGAAGACATCAGTGAAAAACCACTTAGTGAAATGGCGTGGTAAAGTAAAAAAACGCGTCACTAAAGTGTGTGAAACTGATCGATTCCAAGAGGAAATCGCCCTTTACCAAGAAGTGATTTACTGGGATGAACCTCAGTTCTTTGATGAGATTGACAGCGTTATCAAAAAGCTGGAGTGGCACTCAGCGTTTTATCTACAAGCTCGACGCCTTATGGAGAACAACAAGGGTGTTTATAACGCGATGTTTCCACACTACTTTTGCGACCAATGGTACCAATCACTTTCTGATGCGATTAAACAAGCTCAAGTAACTGAACTTGAAACAAGCAAAGAAAAAGTCTTAGCCGATCTTTATCAGCGCATGGAAACCATGAAAAACATGGATAAAGTGACTGAGTCGGGTGATGAAGGCAGTGTAGGGCGCTTGTGGGACATGGCTTCTGCCAAATTAAGCAAAACAGACCTTACCATCATGAAACGTCATGCTGAGTTCTTGAATAAGCACAAGGGCTTGCAAGAGATCGCTGAAAAGCTAGGCCGTATGGCTGGTGAGGAAGATGATCCTTCGCTACACAAAGCCCCTGTAGAAGAATTGCAGGTGGTTGAAGAGAAAAGCGATGAAGCGGTCGATGATATTGTCGGGATTCATGAAAGTGATGACCTTAACAAGATGCTGCCAAACGAAACCATGTTCTTAGCTTATCCTGAACTTGAGGTTATCTTTTACAAGCACTTGGCCGACAAGCGTTTACTGAGCTATCGCTCGCAAGGTAAATCACGCACGTTACGCAAAGTGAAGGCGCAAAAACCAGATAGCAAGAACATCGATATTGAAAAGGGCCCGTTTATAGTCTGTGTGGACGCTTCGGGTTCTATGAGTGGTTTCCCTGAGCAGTCTGCTAAAGCAATGGCTTATGCCTTAATGCAAATTGCTCTTGCAGAAGAGAGAGACTGTTATGTGATTCTTTTTTCTTCTGAGCAGATTACCTATGAGTTAACAAGGCAAGATGGCCTACGTGAAGCGAGCGACTTCTTAAGTTACTCATTCCACGGCGGTACGGATTTGGAACCTGTTCTCATGAAGTCGATTGACCTAATGACTGGTGATAAATACAAGAATGCCGATTTAATCGTACTTTCTGACTTTATTGCGCCGAAACAATCAGACGAAATGATTGCTCAGGTTAAAAAGTTGAAAGAACACAAAAACCGTTTCCATGCGGTTAGTCTTTCTAAGTATGGCAACCCTCAACTTATGACTATGTTTGACCACTGCTGGGCGTATCATCCGAGTCTTGTCGGTCGTTTTATGAAGAATTGGTAGCGCTAGAACATCTTGTTTAACTCGATTTTGCTGTGTGTTTTTTGATTAAAGAGATCGAACATGCAGCAATTTGATTTAAATGTCAGCAAACGGAATTTAAATTCACTTTTTTGTTTGACTATCTCCCCTCAATCCGTAAAGTAGGCACCCGAACACAGCGGTGCGGCTTACTTAAGTCCCTAAAGTGTTGAATTAAAAAGGCGCCTTGGCAGAGTGGCTATGCAGCGGATTGCAAATCCGTGGACCTCGGTTCGACTCCGGGAGGCGCCTCCATTCTTTTTCTTAGCTTGATAAGTTAAGAGATATTAAGAATGAAAATGCGATAC